>CAYJNB010000258.1:1550-2971 GCA_964371205.1 uncultured Treponemataceae bacterium | reverse complement strand
TATTTAGAAGATTTAACACCTAAACAAATAGTTAAGGAATTAGATACCTACATAATTGGACAAAACAAGGCAAAAAAAGCGGTTGCTATTGCTTTGCGTAATAGAACACGTCGCTTAAAACTTGCAGAAGATATTCGCGAAGAGGTTGCACCTAAAAATATCTTGATGATTGGCCCTACAGGTGTTGGTAAAACAGAAATTGCTCGCCGCCTTGCAAAATTGTGTGGAGCTCCTTTTATTAAAGTAGAAGCTACAAAATATACAGAAGTAGGATATGTTGGACGCGATGTTGAATCGATGGTTCGAGACTTAGCTGCTGTTGGCGTAAACATGGTCAAGGCAGAAATGCAAGAACGCGTAAAAGAGGCAGCCGAAAAACAAGTAGAAGAGATTTTACTTGATTTACTTCTACCTGGCAGTGGCGGTAAAAAAGAAAAAAAAGAAGAACCGTTTTTACAATTACCCGGTTTTGGTTTTGCACCATCAAAAGATTCAAAAGAAAATACAAAAACTGCAGCGACTGATTCAAATTCAACTGCTAATAATACAAGCGCAAACTCAAGTAACGATATGAGTGCTACCCGCGAAAAATTTAGAGAAAAACTAAGAAAAGGCGAGCTTGAAGAGCGAGAAGTAGAAGTTTCGATACAAAATAGACAGTCAGCTCCAACCATGGAAATTTTTGCAGGTGGTAACATTGAAGAACTTATGTCGAGTTTGCAAAATATGAGTGGCATGCTTGGTGGTGGTAGTCGTTCACGTAAAAAGATGGTAACCGTAAAAGAAGCTCGCCAAATTATTCTCGATGATCAACTCGATAAAATGGTAGATCCAGACAAGGTAGCAGATGAGGCA
Organism: uncultured Treponemataceae bacterium; assembly: GCA_964371205.1. Lineage (GTDB taxonomy): Bacteria > Spirochaetota > Spirochaetia > Treponematales > Treponemataceae > CAYJNB01. Next base: position 2,116 of record CAYJNB010000258.1, on the reverse strand, counting down.
AAAGAGCGTATTCAGCAAATGGGAATTATTTTTATTGACGAAATAGACAAAATTGCTGTACGCAACTCAGGAAGTGGTCAAGACGTTTCTCGCGAAGGTGTGCAACGCGATATTCTGCCAATTGTAGAGGGTTCGGCCGTAAATACAAAATATGGCGTAATTGATACAACTCATATTTTATTTATTGCAGCTGGGGCATTTAGTCTTTCTAAGCCAAGCGACTTAATTCCCGAATTACAAGGGCGCTTTCCGCTCCGTGTCGAATTAGAATCTCTACATGCAGAAGATTTTAAGAAAATCTTAACAGAGCCAAAAAATGCACTTATTCGCCAATACACAGAGCTTCTTAAAACAGAAGACGTAACAATAGAGTTTGCAGAAGATGCAATTGATACAATGAGCGCCCTTGCTGCAGAGACAAATTCGCGCATGGAAAACATTGGAGCTCGTCGTCTGCATACCATTATGGAAACCCTGCTCGAGGAACTATCGTTCGAAGCAGAGGAGCACGCAGGACAAACAATAAAAATTGATGCCGCTTATGTAGAAAAACGCTTAAAGGATAT
>CAYJNB010000258.1:0-1450 GCA_964371205.1 uncultured Treponemataceae bacterium | reverse complement strand
ATTATCTTGGAAGTTATTTTTCTAATGTAGGAGAAAAAATTGCCGAAAAATAAGTAGAAGATATTTAAGGAGTGTATGTGAATAGTTTTACAAGATCAGTTGATTTATTACAACGTGCAATGGATGTAAGCACAATGCGCTATCAAGTTACTGCAAATAACCTTGCAAACTCAGAAGTGCCAAATTTTAAGAGAACTGATGTGAACTTTGAAAGCGAATTAAAACGCGCCTTCGAAAGCGAGTTGGCTTCTGCTCATGTAATGAAACTTGAGAGAACCGATGACCGTCACATAGAAAACACAAAGGCTATTGACTATAAAACTGTTGAACCACGCCGTGTTACCGATTATTTGACTACATCTAAGGCAAATGGTAATAATGTGGATGCAGAAGCAGAAGCTATGAATATCTTAAAGATTCAATTGAACTATCAATTGCTCACTCAAATGCAATCTTTTGAGTTTTCGCAAATGAGCACAGTGTTAAGATAGGTAAGAGGTAAGTTATGGGAATGTTTGCAAGTATAAATATAGCGGCTACAGGCCTTTCGGCAGAAAGATTACGAACAGATGTAATCTCAAATAATATTGCAAATGCATCAACAACAAGAACACCGGAGGGAGGAGCTTTCCGTCCTTCAACAGCAATTTTTACACCTATTGCAGAAGAACCAATTTGGAACAGCCCGTTTGTTCCAGAAGAAGTGGATGCAGGTATGGGCGAGGGTGTTCGCGTTCTTAAGATAGATAAAGATATGAGTCAAGGGCGTATGGTATACGATCCTTCTCACCCTGACGCAATTTTGTCGGGACCAAATACTGGATATGTTGAATATCCAAATGTTAATATTGTAAACGAAATGGTAGACTTAATTGCTGCCGGTAGAGCATACGAAGCTAATTCATCTGTTATTCAAGGTTCAAAAGAAATGTTTAACAAGGCCTTGGAAATAGGGAGGTAATAGATGATTAATATGGGTGGATTTTCTGCAGTACAAACACAAATGACAACCGTTGTTCCACAACTAGGTATTCAAGCAGAAAAAAATGACAAAAAAAACGAAGGTAGCTTTGCGAACTATTTAATGGACGCAATGAATACAGTTAACAGTCAACAAACGGATGTAGATGGGCTTGCACAACAAGTAATTACAGATCCTGATTCAGTTGATGTACACGATGTAACAATTGCTATGGCAAAGGCAAATATGTCTTTATCTATGGCCCAATCTGTAGTAGACAGAGTTATTACAGCTTGGAACGAGGTTACAACAACGAGATAGTCTTTTTAAGTAAGGCATTTTGCCGTAAAGGCTTGACCGCTTTTGTATACTGGGTTACAATAGTGTAATGTGATACTGTTGACTACATTTATTAATGCAACAGTATCAATTGTTCGTTCACGGGAGGGGTATCATGAACGAATGGCTACAAAAGCTATTAACTCAAAT
>CAYJNB010000257.1:0-2974 GCA_964371205.1 uncultured Treponemataceae bacterium | reverse complement strand
ATTTGCTTTATTTGTTTTAAGGTTACAGAATCGTATTTATCTCCGAACCATCTAAAACCCATTTTCATATTTCTACCCTCCATATACCAAATTAGGTAAGAATAATATTACATCTGGTATAAAAATTAATACAATTGTTAATAGAATAACAGCTGCATAGAACGGAATTGTATCTTTTACATACAATTCTACAGGACAGTCTAGTATGTCACAAACAGTATACAACGCTGTCCCAACTGGTGGTGTCATAACACCCATCGTTACTATAGTCATCATAATAATTCCGAAATGTACTGGATCTACATTCATTTCTTGAAGTGCGGGAAGTAAAATTGGTGTTAATAATAAAATATTAACATTAGAATCAATAAACATACCAGTAATTACTAAGAAAATTACAATACAAATCATTAAAACTTGCGGATTTTCAGTAATTCCAAAAAGAATGCTTGCAAGACCTTGTGGAACATTTTCCATAGTTAAAACATAGCCAAAGATTCCTGATAATGCTATAATTAATATTATACTTCCATTATCTATAAATGAATCTTTAAGTGCTTGTACAAACTTTTTCATTGTTAGTTCTTTATAAACAAAGGCACCAACTACAAGTGCATAAAATACAGCAAAGGCTCCAGATTCAGTTGGAGTCATTAAACCCATTCGGATTCCAACAATTAATATAATTGGGAAAATTAATGCCCAAATAGAATCTTTTAAGTCATGCATAATTTCTTTAAAAGAAGGTGGTTTAATACTTGGATCAGGAACATCATACCCACGTTTTTTTGCTGTTATTGTAACAGTTCCCATAAGTACTGCCATCATTAATATGCCTGGAACTAAACCAGCAACAAAAAGTCTACCAATAGAAACTTCACCAATAAAACCATAAAGGATAAGTCCCAGTGATGGCGGAATAGTTGCAGTAATGAGAGAAGTTAAACAAATAACACCTGCAGCATAACCTTTTGAATAGCCTCTTTTTATTAAGTCTGGACCTAAAATACGTGCTTCCATTGAAGCATCGGCTACAGCTGAACCTGAAACACCACCCATTAATGTAGATAAAACTACAGATACTTGAGCAAGACCACCAACCATCCTCCTTGTTAAAAGAGTAGAAAGGCGTAATAATCTAGTAGTAATCCCTGTTCTATTCATTAGGTTTCCAGCAAAAATAAAAAATGGAACTGCTAAAAACGAAATTGACTGTGTTTGCGCAACAACACGTTGTACTACAATTGAAAATGGATAAGCATCATTAATTGTAAACCAGAGTGCCCCACTAATACCAATAACAAAGGCTATAGGTACATTAATTAACATTAAAACAATAAAAGCAATTAATACTAATTCCATATTATTCCCCCTTACCTTCAGCAAGTGTTTTTTGCATCATTGCTACTTCTTCTTCATCAAGCTCTTCAAGTGACGCTCTTGTATCTGGAATATCTTTTCGGATATTATATTCGTCGTTACCAAAGTTTTTTAATATTTTACTAATTTTTACTAGTGCCGTAATAATCATTAAAATTGAAGTAACAGGTAAACTTATTGTTACTGCTGAATACGAAATTGGTAGTGTTTGGAAAAAACGTCCACTATTACTAATAGCTAAGTTAAAACCATAATGCACAAAAATTCCAAGAATTAATATAATTAATACAAAAGTAATTAATTGAAATATTTTTTGTAGTTTTGCTGGTAATCTACTTGTGAGAATATCAACACCTACTAAGCGTGAATAACGCATACCTATATCTGCACCTAAAAATGCAGTCCAAGAAAATAAAAGCTTTGCAATATCATCTATCCATGGCATACCCATTTTAAGCCAACGCATTGTTGCCCCAAATAGAGTTAGTGCTACGATTAGTGAAAAAAAAGTTCCGCATATTATTTCTTCAGCTTTGCAGAATTTTGCATAGATTTTTTTCATTAAAATCTCCTATTAAAACACCACATAAACGGTGTATCATGGAGGACAAAAATTCACAAAAATGAGCGTAATGAAACACTTTTGCGTACTAAAAAATGATATGAATATTATTTTTTAGTGCCTCCAATAAATGCCCTTTTTTAGTTAATACATATAAAAAGTGCAAATCCCCTTATGGAAAAGGCACATCCTTGCCTAGCAAAGATGTGCCATCTTACTATAATTTGTTAAAATTAATTATAGTCCTAATTGTGAATATAGTTCTTCAACTAGGTCTGTATATCCAAGTTCTGCATATACAGGTTGTACTGATTCAATAAATGGTTCTTTGTTAACTTCAACTACAGTCATACCGTGGTCAGCAACCATTTCATCAATATATTTGTCTGATAGTTCAACAACTAATGCTTGGTTTTCTTTGTAAGCAACTCTAGCAGTATCTCTAAGTTCTACTTGTTGAGCTTCAGATAGAGTGTCGTACCATGCTGTACCTGTTAAGATTGAACCAATTAATAGGAAGTGTTCTGTTAAAGAAATTGTATCAGCAACTTCATAGAATCTCATTGAGTAGATACCAGGAATTTGTGCTTCAGTTCCGTCTACAACACCTTGTTCTAGACCTTGGTATGTTTCACCCCAAGCTAGAGGAACAGGAGTTGCACCCATTGCTGCAATTGATTTTGTGAATAATTCTGAACCAATAGTTCTAATTGTAACACCGTTTAAGTCTGATGGGCTGTAGAAAGCTTCATCACCAATGTAACTTCGAGCACCTGAGAAACAGTTTGAAGTTAAAAGTTCAATTCCATGTTCACGGAAATCTTCTTCCCAACCTTTATAGATTTCTGTTTCTAAAAGAGTGTTTAGATATGTGTGATCAGGTAATACATAAGGAGCTTGAATTACACCGTATTCTGGTACGTATGATGCAATGCGTCCTGGGTCTGAAGCAGCAAGAACAGGTACCCCTTGGATAGCTTGTTCTGTAACATCATCAGTTTCACCCATTACTCCACCAATACGAGCTTCTGC
>CAYJNB010000256.1:0-3006 GCA_964371205.1 uncultured Treponemataceae bacterium | reverse complement strand
GCTGAGCGGTATAAGCAATCTGCGGCACGTGCTTCAATCACAACCGTTTTAGGGCAATCATCCCCATATAAACTAGAGAAAAAGCCTTGAACTGCTCCAGCCAGTGATCCTACTCCTGCTTGCACAAATATATGTGTTGGTTTTTGTTTTTCCATTTGTTCAAACTGACGTGATGCTTCTAAAGCCATTGTGCCGTAACCTTGCATAATCCAAGAAGGAATTTCTTCGTACCCTTCCCATGCGGTATCTTGCACTACTACACCGTTTTCTGCCTTAGCCGCTTCTGCAGCAGCCTTTCTAACGCAATCATCGTAGTTAAAGGTTTCGATTGTTGCTTCGGCTCCTTCGGCTCGTATATTTTCTAAGCGTGTTTGTGTAGAGCCTGCTGGCATATAAATAACTGCTTTTTGTTTTAGATTCTTTGCTGCCCATGCAACGCCTCGTCCGTGATTTCCATCTGTAGCAGTAAAAAAAGTTACAGAGCCAAGTTTTTTACGCACATCTTCCGAGGTTATGTAGGTGTAATCGGGAGCCTTGTCTTCTTTGAGTGTTTGCATAATATAGCGAGCCATAGCATAAGAAGCTCCGAGTACTTTAAATGCATTGAGTCCAAAACGATAAGATTCATCTTTTACGTAAACTCCTGCAACCCCTAAGTGATTTGCAAGTTCTTTAAGTTGTACAAGAGGTGTTTCCTTGTATTCAGGAATTCCCTTGTGGAAGGCAGCTGCCTTTTCAACTTCTTGTAAGCTTAAAAGCTCGCAAAACTTTTTTCCCTCTTTTCCGCTATGCATAGCGTTCGTATTCATCACGTGCAATAAGGCTTCTTTCATTATTCCTCCAGGTCGAATCCATCTGATTTTAAATAATTGTACAAAGTATATTTTGAGATATTAAATAATTTGGTTACCTTATCACCGGCAAATTTGATTAAAAAAGCACCTTGTTTTTCTAGATACTGAATGGCAGATATTTTTTCTGATTTATCCATTAAGTCAGGTGGTTTTCCAACAAGGCGTATTGCTTCATCAATGAGGCTATCTAAAACTTCTTCAACGGTTGTTGTAATAGTTTCGACCTCTTCTTTTTTGTCTTCAAAGCCAGTAATTGATTCTAGATGATGCTGAAACTGCAACATATCGGTAATGTCCATGTTTATTCCCAAAAGTCCAACGGGCTTTCCGTCATCTCCCGGAATAAATACACTCGAAGATTTGAGTGTTCTACCACCTGCAGTCCTAGTTTTATAAGCAATTTTATCTTGAATTTGTCCATCAGCATTTAGAGCATCTAACACTACATGGCTTGCTGTTCCACCGATTTTACGAGAAGTAACATGTCCATTTTCGATTGCAATAATAGTGTGCTCTTTATCTACAGAAGTTAAATCGTGCACTACAACTTCACAACTCCTACCAAATTGCTTTGCAAGTGCATTTGCGAGATTCTTAAAAAACGGTAAATCTTTTTTAATGTCCATGTATTTTTAGAATAACACGAGTACTATAATATTGCAATATTTTTTTTAGGCTATATAAAAATTTTTTAGTATTAGAGAGTTTTCTCTTGACTTTTGACTTACTCAGTATGATAATTACATAACTTTTATTACTGTGGAGCACCTATGAACGACAAGATGACACCTATATCCTTTGAACACTTAGTAGATCGTTGTATTACAGAATTTAGAAATGAAAAGACTATTTTTGGGATAGAAGAAAATGCTTTTTGGAAAAGTTCATCTTCTCCAGTTATTACTCTGTTCGACAAAAATCTTGAAAACATTTGTGGCCCAGCTGCAGGTCCTCATACGCAATTAACACAGAATATTATAGTAGCATATCTTTGTGGAGCTCGTTTTTTTGAATTAAAAACAGTACAAAAACTTGATGGCGAAGATTTACCAGTCGAAAAACCCTGTATTTGGGCAAAAACAGAAACGTACAACGTTGAATGGTCAACAGAACTACTCGTTGAACAGGCAATGGATGAGTACATAAAAGCATGGGTCTTGCTGCATGTTTTATCTAAAGAACTAGAACTCGGTTCTGCTGATGGTTTTGCATTTAATATGAGTGTTGGATATGACCTTGAGGGGATAAAACTACCTAAAATCAACAATTTTATTGAAGGGCTTAAAAACTGCTCAAGCACTCAAATTTTTGCTGAATGTAAGAACGTATTATTACAAAAACTAGATGAGGGTGTTTTTAAATCGATTGATAAAGATTTTATAGAGCAAATTCCTTCTCAAGTATGTAACTCTGTAACACTTTCAACTCTACACGGATGTCCCCCACAAGAAATTGAGCGTATTGCCTCATATCTTCTTACAGAAAAAGGACTAAACACTTTTATTAAGTGCAATCCAACCTTGCTCGGTTTTGAGCGAGCTCGTTCAATTTTAACTGAACTAGGATTTACTAACCTTTCATTTACTGCACATCACTTTGAACATGACTTGCAACTTACTGATGCAATTCCTCTTTTAGAGCGTATGCAAGCGCTAGCAAAGTCTTGCGGTAAAACCTTTGGTGTAAAAATTACTAATACTTTCCCTGTTCAAAATACTGACGTTGCTCTACCCGGTCAAGAAATGTACATGTCTGGGCGCTCGCTCTACCCCTTATCTTTACATACTGCGTTACTACTGTCTGAAGCATTTCATGGAAACTTGCGTATTTCGTTTTCGGGTGGCGCAGATTGGCGTAATAGTGCAACTCTACAAGAAATTGGTTTTTATCCCATTACTCTTGCAACCACTCTTTTAAAACCAGGTGGCTACGAGAGATTGTATCAAATTGCCCAAAGCACAGTTGGTCCATGTAATCCAAGTGGCCATATATCTGTTCCAAAGTTACGAGATCTTTGTAAGGGATTAAAAGGGTTTGTAGAAAATATTCGTTTGCCAAAAAACGCTCCACGATTAAAGATTAATCAAGAGGTACCTCTTACCGATTGTTTTGCCGCCTCTTGTAAAAAAACATGCCCTATAGAGCAAGATAT
>CAYJNB010000255.1:0-3038 GCA_964371205.1 uncultured Treponemataceae bacterium | reverse complement strand
TAGCAAAACAATTTATTAGAGATTACCAAAATTATACAAACCCTGTGGTGCGCCGCCAGTACGGTACACTATGTAGCATTATTTGTATTGTGAGCAATTGTATATTAGGTATTTGCAAAGTACTTTTTGGTTTTTTAACTAATAGTATTACTATATTGAGCGACGGTATAAATAACTTTACCGATGTAGGAAGCAATGTAGCCACGTGGATTGGTTTTAAAATGGCCGGAAAAAGGCCGGACAAGGATCATCCGTATGGGCATGGAAGAAGTGAATACATTGCAGGCTTGTTTATTTCTTTTTTAATTGTACTTATTGGTATTTTTTCGCTGCAAGAGTCGATTGATAATATACTGCATCCCTCTAAAGTGCATTTTAGTATTCCTGCATTAATTGCGCTTATTGCATCAATTGGGGTAAAGCTGTGGATGTCTTTGTTTAGTGGGAATACTGGAAAAAAAATTGATTCAACAACACTCATTGCTCTTTCTAAAGATAGTCTCAACGATGTTTTGTCTACGCTAGCAGCCTTAATAGCCTTGCTCTCATCGTTGTTTACAACCTTGCCCATTGATGGAATTTTGGGAGCCTTTGTTTCGTTGGTTATTATTAAAACCGGTTACGACGTATGTAAAGACACTATCGATCCACTGTTGGGAAAAGCCCCCAACAGAGATTTTGTAAAGGAATTAGAAGATTATATTACTTCTAAACCGGGAATTATTGGTGTACACGATTTGATGTTCCATGATTACGGCCCGGGGCGCCAGTTTTTAACCCTGCATGCCGAAGTAGATGTGCATGGCGATTTAATGAGTACACACGACCATGTTGACCAAATCGAAAAAGAAATATTAGAAAAGCACGCAATTTTTACCACAATTCACATAGACCCGGTTGATTTATCTGATGAACGTATAATTACGCTAAAAAAAGAAATCCAAGAAATTATTACTTCAATAAACAAAGACTATTCTTTGCACGATTTTAGGGCAATCTTTTTTGAAAATCATGCAAATGTAATTTTTGACTTACTGTTACCAATTGACGATACCACTGATCACAAAGAAGTCTATGCAGAGCTTAAAAAAAGGGTAGGAAAGCTGAAAGGGAACTATCACTTAGTTGTGCAAATTGAGCATGGCTTTATGTAAGAAAAAAGTCCAACCACTTTTAATGACTGGACTTTCTACTGATTAGTCTAATTCAACTTGACTTACATATGCTGTAGAAAACTCATCTATAGGCATTGGCTTTGCATAATAATAACCTTGACCTATTTTACAGCCTAGTTTACAGAGTGTATCGTGTTGCAATTTATTTTCAACACCTTCTGCTACCGATATAATGTTTCCGAGATTTTCGCAAAGAGTAATGGCCACTTGCGTTAGAGCCTTTGATTTTTTATCTTTGTGTATACCGCCTACTATTTTCATGTCAATTTTTAACTCATCAAAATCAGACATAACTAACGAAGAAAGGTTTGAGTAGCCGCTTCCAAAGTCATCCAACGACACCAAAAATCCTGCAGTCGAGAATTTTTTAATTATTTCGGCTAAAACGTTCTCGCCGAGGCCATTTATTGTTTCAGTTATTTCAATAATGAGATTTGAGCGTTTTATTCCATAGTTATCACAAATTGTTGAGAATTGTTCAACAATGCCTCTTTTTGATACAGTCATTCTTGAGCAGTTTACAGAAATAGTGGGAAGGTTATGAACACCGCTGTCTTTCCACAATTTTAATGTTTTACAAATCGTTTCAAATACAAACAAATCTATTCGTGAAATAATCCCTTCTTTTTCGTAAAAGGGGAGGAAAGATAGTGGAGTTTGCAGAACCCCTTGGGCACCGAGACGCCTTACGAGAGCCTCTGCACTTTCAACTTTGCCGGAAACTAGGTTTATTTGTGGCTGCATATATACAACATATTTGCCGTCAAGAATTTCCATTTCTAAGTTTTCTTGCAAAATACGTGCATAATTTTCGCCTTCTTGAAGGTCGCCTAAATTTCGATTTGTATTTTTAAAGTTTTTATTCCATGTATAACCTATGGATGTTTGGAATTCATTTTCTTTCAAGAGTTTTTCTTTTAACAATGCGATGTCTTTCTCAAAATCTGATTCGAATATGTCTTTCGAAATCACAACAAATTCATCACCACCTACACGAAAAACTTTATCATTAAAAATTGCGTATAAAATCTTTGATAGCTTAATTAAAATACTATCGCCGAAGGTAATTCCCTTTGCATCATTTATAGCTCTAAGGCCTATAATATCAATATATAAAACTCCGAGGCTGTCGATATTCTTATCAATATCATTTAATGCCAGATTGTAACTATGCCTGTTTTTAATGCCGGTAAGTGTATCGTAATAGCTCAGTTTATTAAGCTTTGCAAGAGATTCTGTTTCATCGAGAAAGGTAGCAGTAAACTTTGCAACAGTCCGTATTATAGATATCTTATCTTTATTTTTACGTGAATTATCAACACCAACAAAACCTGTTACTTCTCCTCCCTCTACTTGTACTGCACCAATAATTATATCGTTGAGCTTTTGAAATTCCATAAGCTCATATTCAAGAGAACTTTTATCAACTTCGTCAATGTCAAGATGAAATGAGCCTTGAGTTTCGCATTTATTCAATAAAACGCTAAGGTCCTCAATGGGTAGGTTTTGAAGATTGTCTTTATATGGTATGGCTGTATCTGAACAATACTCATACGTATTGCTAATATACTTTCCGCAGTCAGACAACTCAAATATATAACTTCGTTCGGCATCATAATAATGTGTTACTGCCTTAAGAAGCTCATAAATAGAATCATTTGGTTCATTTTCGGAATGGAGCATTTCAACGCAATTCATTAAAAACTGTTCATCGGCGAGCTTAGCTGTCTGATTTTTAGCAAGTTCATTTATTTCATCCCGCAAATGTGTACCCTGTAAAATTATTGATAAAAACTTGCCAATATATTGCAAGCTATTAATTTCTCTTTCTGTCCATATTCGGGTTTTTGTGCAATCATCTAG
>CAYJNB010000254.1:0-3045 GCA_964371205.1 uncultured Treponemataceae bacterium | reverse complement strand
TCATCACGAGCTTTTTGTAAGTCTGCTAATTGATTAGATAAAAACTCAAAGCGTTCTTTTGTTTCTGCAAATTCTTCGGGAGCCATAAAGTTAACGTTACCAAGCTCTTTCATTTTTTGCTTCATTACAGAAAGCTCTTCGCGCATTTGAGGAATTGCACTATTAATAGTGTACATACGTTCTTCAAACTCCATTAGGTCGCGTGAATGGGTATCTCTAAAGTTTTCTTGTACGTTACGAATTTCTGTCTCCGAAGTAGCAAGACTCAAGTGGAGCTTTTCGACCTTAACTTGCGTTTTAGAAAGTTCCTCTTGTTTAGACTTTACACTTTCTTGGCTACCGGCAACATCACTGGTTAGGGCGAGTACTTCTTTTTCCAAAGATTCCATCTCGATCATCATTTTTTTACCACGATAATCGATATCTGCAATTTCGCTTTCTAGGTCTTCGATTTTAGTTTTATTGTCTTCGAGACGTTTTGTTTCTGTATAAAGTTCATTTTCAACTTCGGTGAGTGCATTTTTTTGACCGGTAATTTCTCTGGTAATAAATTTTAATTGCTCTTCTGCAGAATACACTTGTCCCTGCATTTTAACCTTATTAATACGAAGTTCTTCGAGCGTTTGTTTGTATTCATCTATCTTTGTAACAAGGTCTGCATTTTCGCTTTTAAGAGCGGTAATTGCAGAGCGCTTTTCTTCGACAGCATTTTTATTATCTTGAATTTTTGAGTCGATTGCTCTTTTTTTTGTGATGATACCTTCAGGCGATAAAAACTCATCAATAAAGTCAGGCGAAGACTGCGAATACGACTCAAGCGCTACTCGCAACTCGCTAATTAAGTTTTCTATATCGGTAAAAGCACTTACCGCATTTTCGGAGAAGGTGTGAATATCAGATTCTGAAGGACTGTGAATACGCGCAAAGTCTGCAAAAATATTTTTTCTACCACCTGCAAAAACAGCTATCTTCTCTAAAATTGCGGTTACTTCTGAATACGCACTCTTATGAGCTTGCGATGAATAACCGGCATTTTTTAAGCGACTATCGAGCTCTGCCACAATGTCGTCAGTAATTGAGCCAAGTTCTTTTTCTAAGTCTCCTCGCTCAAGCTCTAAATTGCGAATATCTTGTTCATATTCTGCGGCACGTTTGTCGTTGTCGGTAATCGTGCCTGAGGCTATGGTTATGTTCTGTTCAAACGAGGCAATATTTTTTTGGATATCGGTAAGTCGCTTGTGTAAATCGTGAAGCACTGCTTCTTGTTCGTCGGCATCGTCTTCGAGCATGCCAATTTTTTCTTCTATACCAAGTTTTTTGCTTTCGAGCGCGCCAACCTTTGCCTTAATTTCGTTCAATTGGTCTCGGTAAATCTTTATGAGTTCATTCTTTTGATTTTGCTCTTGTTGCATACGAATTGTCTCTGATTGAATAGAAACAATTTTTTGTTGAATAGCGTTTACCTCGTCCATATTTTCGGTAAGTTTTGCAGTTACCGCTTCTATCTCTGCCATAACATCGTTACGCTTTTTTTCTGCAACGGCAACTTCTTCTGCATAGCGCGACTTATCTTGAATAAAGCCACGTAAGCGCAGTAAGTGCATATCTAGTTCAAGATTAAATATGTCGTCTTTGTATGAGCGGTATTTAAGCGTTTTTTCTGATTGCACCTTGAGCACATCATACGAGCGTTTAACCTCGTTTAAGATAAGCTCAATTTGAGTCATGTTTTCTTCAGTTTTGGTAAGTTTGCGCTCAGCCTCTGCCCTCTTCATCTTAAAGCGGCTAATACCGGCAGCTTCTTCAAACAAGTACCGACGGTCTTCGGGCTTAGAAGAGAGAATTTGGTCAATCTTACCCTGCTCCATAACCGAGTATGCTGCCTTACCAACACCCGTGTCCATAAACAATTCGCGAATATCTTTGAGCTTTACTTGCTGATTATTTATAAAGTATTCTGCCTCACCCGAACGATACAAGCGCCGTTTAATAGCGATTTCGTTCAGTTCGAGGTTTAAGAGATTTTGCTCATTACTGATGGTAAGCGTAACTTCTGCTACATTAAGAGCCTTTCGCGACTCGGTTCCGTTAAAAATAACATCTTCCATCTTTTCGGCACGCATTGTTTTTGACGACTGCTCACCCAAAACCCATTTTACCGCGTCTACTACATTACTCTTTCCACAACCGTTCGGTCCAAGAAGAGCGGTAATACCAGGGGCAAATTCTATATGAGTACGATCTGCAAATGACTTAAATCCAAATATGTCTAAACTTTTAAGAAACACTAAAAAACCTTATCGGGCTTGATTTTAAGAGTTTACACCTGAGTGCATAAAACCATCCCATTTTAATTAGTCTTATTTTACCGTACAAATCTCTTGTGGTCAAGTCGGGATTTTTCACCGCTAGAAACATAATTTTATCACTATATCACAACCAATGAAGCAAATTGAGCAATAGACAGCAAGGCAAGCTAGTTATCAAAGTTAAGGACGGTCGCAGAAGCGACCGGGGAAGTTTTTGCTCAGTATTTTTGTACCTGACTGTGAATTGAAAAACTACTCAACATACACTTGGGGAACGTTTTTTTGTGGGTGGCTGTACAGCCCAAAATCTATGCCATACACCGATTTTAGAATTTCTTTTTGTAGGGTATCATCCGGTTTTCCGTGTGCAAAGACTGAACCGTTTTTTAGAAAGAGTATCTTGTCTGCAAAGAGTGCGGCAAGATTTATGTCGTGCAGGCTGATTATTGCGCAGAGGTTTTGTTCGGTAACAATGTAGCGAACGAGTTGCATAAGGCGGTATTGATGGCGAATATCGAGGCTCGATACCGGCTCATCAAACAGCAAAACAGGGCTCTCTTGGGCAAGAGCGCGCGCAATGAGTGTTCTCTGAAACTCTCCGCCAGAAAGCTCGGTTACACTTCTGTCTGCAAGAGACTCTAAATCCATAAGAGCAATTTTCTCGTGTGCAATACGCTTGTCTTCACTCGTGTACGCCCAGCTCGAATGAGAAAAACGCCCCGTAAGTACGGTTTCT
>CAYJNB010000253.1:0-3073 GCA_964371205.1 uncultured Treponemataceae bacterium | reverse complement strand
GCGAGTATTACATTGGCACACAAATTCTACAAGATTTAGGGGTTAAAACACTGCGTTTAATGACAAATAACCCCGACAAGGTCTATCAAATTGCGGATTTTGGCATACAAATTACAGAGCGAGTGCCAATTGAAACAAAAGCCCCTGAAAATGCAAAACGCTACTTAGAAACAAAAAAAGAAAAAATGGGACACTTTTTAACTGTCCATTAAATAAGAAAAAAACACAACATAGGAGTATGTCGTAAAAATGACATCCTGTCATTTTTACTTACTCAGTTTTGCTTTGCAAAACTGTATATCGCGACTTCCTGTCGCAACTTAGGAGTATATATGAAAACGTATGAAGGAAAATTTTTAGCAAAAGACATTAAAGTTGGCATTGTTGCCGCACGGTTTAACGAGTTTATTACCTCAAAGCTTTTGTCTGGGGCAATGGATGCACTAAACCGCCATGAGATTAGCGAAAACAACATCGAAGTGGCCTGGTGCCCTGGTGCATTCGAAATCCCATTAATAGCAAGCAAAATGGCAAAAAGCAAAAAATACGATGCTATTATTTGCTTAGGAGCTGTAATTCGTGGCAGTACAACACACTACGACTATGTATGCAGCGAAGTATCTAAGGGTATTGCAAGTGTTTCTCTTAATAACGATATTCCGGTTATGTTTGGCGTACTTACTACAGAAACAATAGAACAAGCTATTGAACGAGCTGGAACAAAGGCTGGTAATAAGGGATTTGATTGTGCTATGGGTGCCATCGAAATGGTAAATCTAATGAGAGCGTTAGACTAAGGTTGTATTTGCATTATGTAGTCTACAGTTGATTGTACATCTTGATCATAATATAAATAACCATAAAATCCTGCGGCAGAAAGTACTTTTCTGCCGTATTCTCTTGTTTCTGCAAAGGGTATAACCTCTAAAAATAAATCATACGGTAAATTACCATCTGATTTTTGCCACCTGCGCACGTTTGTTAGGCCAGCATTATATGCGCTGAGTGCAAGTGTTGGTATTTGATCAAAAACACGGAGCATATTACTTAAATAATACGAGCCAAACAATGCATTTGTTTTGGCATCGAACACATCATACTCATCAAAACGCAAACGGCTTGCAACATCTTCGGCTGTTGGAGCCATAAGCTGCGATAAGCCCATAGCACCTGCATGCGAAATAACATCTTTATCAAAAAAGCTTTCTGATCGAATAAGCGCATACATAAGCGCTTCGTTATTATCGAATCGCTCAACAGCCGTATGAATCTCATCCAAATATGGGCGGGGGTACAACAATTGTAATATTTCTTTATTTAGAGGAGTATCATCTCTACCAGCAAGGGCAGCAGCAACTCTCAGAGATTTTGATGGTAATCCAGCCTTGGCTAGCGATTTAGATATGCTAACTGCAGTAGAAACAGATACCTTATCTTTGTGTTCCATAAAAACATTGTATAACTTGTTATACACACCATATCGTTCATACCCTAAAAGAAGAGCTTCTAGAGTATTGTCTGTATCGATAGGAGAGCCTAAGCGTGTAAAAAGTGTTCGATTAGTAGTTGATGAGCGCAAACCAAGGCGGGCAGCAGCTAAGAAGCGATAATGTGCATTTCTTTGGTATGTTGAGTAAGCAATCTCTAAAAAAGATTTTACAACAGATTCTGTAGATGCATGTGGTGTAGGATTCTTTGCTAAACCTTCTTCGATTAAGCGAGCGGCAATATATCCATATTTACCAACAGATTCGCCTACCCCATTTGCAACAACAACTTGAGCTGCTGCCACAAAATCGTCCCACAGTTTTTGTTCAAGCAAGGTATAAGCTGTTGTATCTAAGAAATCATCAAAATAACCATTATCATTCCAAATTTGAAAATATTTTTGTAAAGCTGGAATAACATCTCTAATAGAACTCTTTGCAATACTATTTAAGTAGTACCACAAAGCATTATCATAATTTGTAGAAGTAGGCGAAACATCCATAGCAGCTTCAAAATTCTGTAAAGCAGAGTCATTATTACCTGCACGATCATGCAGACGTCCTGCATAAAAATAAAGCATAAATAAACTTTGCTCATCATCTATAAAGCCGGCGGCTTTTTCAAACAATTGTGCATTTATTTCAAATTTATCGCTACCATATAAGTATGATTTTCCAATATCAGAAATTTCAATTGCACTTAAATCTTGTAACCGAATACCCGAGTTTGCAAAAACTTTGTAAGCGCGTGAATATATACGGCCTGCACTATCGCTGCGTACTTTTATTAGATCATTTAGTTGAATCCACTCGATACCATGCGAGGTTCTTAGTCTTGAACGCCCCGCAACTTTTGTGAGACCACTATAAAAGTGTCGATGTTCATCGGAAATAGCGTTATTTGAGAACCAGTTTGTTACATCCTGAAAAAAGAGATCATCTTTTTTTTCCTGAAGTAAACATAAAAGACGTACCTTAGTTAAACCGTTTAACAGCGCTGTCTTGTTATAATCAGAAATATAATCGAACCGATCACCTGAGTCACTATTATTAAGATTTTTTAAAGCTCTCTCCACCAAGGAAAGTGCCTTTTTGTATTTTTTTTGATTGTATAAACTTTCGGCATACACAAGAGCTGCCTTTGCATCGGACTTATATTTTTTATAAAAATCATAGGCGGCAGAATTTCTTTTAGATTCATCGCCAATTTCGGTAAGCCGGATAGCACTTAATCGAGCTAAAGCCCCTGACTTTTTGGCACTTGCTTCGAATAAGAGTAATGCTTCTTCAGTCATTCCTTCGCTCATACAGCGTTCTGCTACAAAATACAAAGCATCGTTCCCAAGTGCTCGCACAACTCGAGAAGGACGCAAATCTAAACTAGCTATTTGTTCTGATGAACCATCGGTGAGTACTAAAGCCATCTCTACAGCATCTGGACCACTCATACACGAAAGAGGTATTAAGAGAGAAAAAACAATAGTAACAATGGTAATCGCAATTAAACGATCTTTTTTATTTTGAAGGTATAGCAATCCAAGTCCCGGCAAGAATAAAGTCGGGGTTTCTTATGGCATTTGCAACTG
>CAYJNB010000252.1:0-3079 GCA_964371205.1 uncultured Treponemataceae bacterium | reverse complement strand
GAGCGCGCAAACATGATTTTGAAAGTCTTATTACAACATTAGAAACTATATTTGCTAGCAAAAAAGAAAAAATAGATACTGATAATTTATCAGATGTAATTCTTAATCTGCAAAAGCGCCTGTACGAGTTATTAGAAAAACAGTAGTTTTTTAATACTTCTCTTTTTGTAACTGGGCCCTTTTAACTCAAAAGCATTTTGTCGCTTGTTAGGTTTGAGTTTTTAATTTGTTTAAAGCGCTGTACTAGATCATCCATAGTGAGTTTTGCTTTTTCTTGCTCGCCAATGTCGAGTAGAATGGAGCCTGCATCCATCATTAAAAGACGGTTACCATAAGCAAGGGCATGGCTCATGTTATGAGTTATCATCATAACAGTTAGGTTATAATCTTTTGCAAATTTTTTAGTAAGTTCCATAACAAGATTTGCATTTGTTGGGTCGAGTGCTGCGGTATGTTCATCTAGTAGGAGTAAGTCTGGCTTTGACATTACAGCCATGAGTAGAGTCAGCGCTTGCCGCTGCCCACCGGAGAATAATTCTACATTGTCTTTTAGTCTATTTTCTAACCCCATACCAAGTACTTCGAGTTTACTTTTAAAGTAGTCGCGCATTTTATTATTCAGACTAATTACTAGCCCCTTGTTTCCTTTTTTGTGGCAAATCATCATATTATCTTCGAGGGTCATTTTTCCTGCAGTGCCAAGGAGCGGGTTTTGAAAAATGCGTCCAATGTAGCGCGAGCGTACATATTCTTTATCGCGGCTAATATCTCTGCTTAGTCTTTCGTTTGTAAGCACAATTGTTCCACTTGTTGGTGTGTAAGTGCCGGAAATCACATTGTAGAGCGTAGATTTTCCCGCTCCGTTTGAGCCAATTACGGTTATAAAATCGCCATGATTAATTTGTAAGTCTATATTTGAAAGAGCGATATTTTCGTCGGGTGTTCCTTCTGCAAAAACCATTCGGATATGTTCGAGAGTAATCATTTTGCACTCCTTGTTGAGTTTTCGAAAGTTGCCTTAAAACGTTTGAGCGCATCGGTTTGCGTTATAATTAAGCAAATAATGATTAAAAGCCCGGTAATGAGTTTTAAGTCGTTTGGACTCATGTTGATTAGATAGCCATAACTGCGTGCAAAATACATGATTAAGCGATAAATGATTGAACCAATTATTACGCGTAAGGTGAGTAGGGCGATTTTATTTGAGCGTAAGACAAACTCGCCAATCATGAGCGAGGCTAAGCCCGAAACTACAACCCCTGAGCCCGAGCCTACATCGGCAAAACCTTGGTACATAGCAGCCATTGCTCCGGCAAGAGCACTGAGTGCATTTGCTACACAGATACCAACGCCTTTTACAATTTCTGGATTCATTCCCTGAGAGATAACCATTTGTGGATTTGAGCCGAGCGCTCCCATGGTAAGCCCAAAGTCAGTATGAAAAAATAAGTCCAAAAGAACTTTTACTGCTAGCACAACGAGTATTAAAAATACTACTGTCGACAGTTCTGGGCTCAGTATTGAAGATAGTTTTTCGTTGATTGAGGTAAACAGTGTTTCGTTTCTCAAAAGTGAAATATTTGCTCTATTTGACATTATACGAAGGTTTACCGAATAGAGCATTGTCATTGTAAGAATCCCTGCCAAAAGCCCCGGTATTTTGAGTTTTGTGTGCAAAATAGCAGTAATGAGCCCTGCAAGCATACCAGAAGCGATTGCAAGTAGTATAGCAAATATCGGATTAGTACCAGCTACTATTAGGCTAGCAGCAACAGCGCCACCGAGCGGAAAAGAACCGTCAACGGTCATGTCTGCAAAGTTTAAAATTCTAAATGTAATAAAAACGCCCATAACCATGAGGGCATAAATCAATCCTTCGGTTGCTATACTGTACATTGTAATCCTTCCATACTAAACATCTCACAAATGAGAATACATTGTAAGGGTTGTATTTGTGTTCGTTATTTTTCGGTTAATTGTCCATCTTCTATAATATAGTTTGCATTTCTAAGATATTTATTCGGTATTTCAATTCCTGCATTTTTAGCTGCATCTAAGTCAAAAAGTAAATCAGAATCACTTGGCTCTGTCATAAAACGTACAGGGAGCGTTGCTGGGTCTTGTCCGTGCAAGATGTTTACAACTATTTCGCCAGTTGCACGCCCTGCCTTATAATAGTTAAAACCAAAAGCAATCATACACCCACCGTTAAGTGCTCCTGTTACGTCAGCAGAGAAAATCGGTTTTTTTGCTGCGTTAAACACTTGTACTAAAGAAGGTAGGGCAGAGAACACGGTATTATCAGTAGTAAGGTAAATACCATCTACTCGGCTAATAATTGATTCTGCCGCTTGCTTAACTTCTGATGAGTTTGTAATTGATTGTGTTACAAGCTTTATTCCCAATTCTTTGCAAGCATCCTCTACTACTGTAAGTGAAGAAATTGAGTTTGCTTCGTTACTGGTGTAAATGTACCCGAGTGTTTCTATTTCTGCAATATCAATAAACATTTCGAGGTGTTCAATAGTAGGAATTGCATCGCTCATTCCAGTAATATTTCCTTCTCCTTTATCGAGAGAACTTACCAAACCCGCTCCTATAGGATCGGTTACAGTACCAAATACAATAGGTGTATCTTTGAGTGTATTTGCAAGAGCGATTGCTACTGGAGTTGCAATACCAACGGCAACATCAACGTTTGAAGTTTTAAACTTATTTGCAATTTGAGCAGCGGTGTTTACGTCTCCATTTGCATTCTGAAAATCATAACTTACTTCATATCCTGATTCATTGACAACATCAATGATTCCTTGTTCAACTGCGTCTAAGGCATCGTGTTGTACAATTTTTGCGATACCAATTTTAATCTGCCCATCATCTATTGTATCTGAAGCCCCCATCGCAAATGTACTACACATTGAGATAAAAAGCACTATAGATAGTATACTCATTTTTTTAAACATTTTTGCATCCTTTTTTCTAATATATTTTGTTTCTGTGTGTAGTATCATAATAAAATATATACTTACTGTCAATATGAAATTATTTTTCTACTAATTGGCCGTTTTCAATAATATAG
>CAYJNB010000251.1:0-3096 GCA_964371205.1 uncultured Treponemataceae bacterium | reverse complement strand
TAAGACCATACGTCTGAGTCTGTGCAAAGACTGCCATTGATAGTAATACTAGTAAAACTCTTATTACATTTTTTTTCATTTTGCTCTATCTCCTGTTTGTAACAATTGTAATGGCTCGGTGCTGCTAAGTTCTTAATTTTTCTCTCATCGTTGGTAGTTTAACTTGACGCTTTTAAAGCTTCTATTATGATACTGCTTAAAATACCGTTATCAGAATACTTAAGCTTTACAATATCCATTTCCCAAGAATCTCTTGTCGTTGGAAAACCATAATGAAATTCATTCTCTCCGACATGCTGTCCGTTTCCAAGAACGCTTTCAAGTTCTCTTTGTGTTGATATACTTGGATAAAATTTAGTATTTTTTATACTAATATGAGAGTCCGAGTTCTCTAACTGTATTCGAAATACTTCTGCCCAAGCTCTGGTAAAGTACACTTTTAAACCTGAATTATACACATATTCAATTAAATCGTCATTAGATGATATAGCACTTGCATAATAGACACTACTCCCCGTAGGTTCTCCAATTTTTTCCACAAGTTTATTTACTGGCATGTTTATCTCTATAGGATTTCCATATACAAAAATTTCAACCCTCGCAACATCAGTAATTTCAGATGTTACCTGCTCTATTATTTCATACTGGTTAGTATTGTCACTCCACGTATATATTTTTTTTATTTGCTTATTGCTATTATTTCCAGTACCTTTTGCATAAAATGTAAACCTTTTTGATTCTACATCTAATTCTGTGGCAAATACACTTGGCCCATCATAGGGAAGTATTCGTATAAATCTATTTTCGGTTGGGCTAAACTCATAAAACTCAGGAAAGAATGTATTATTTAGTCGGTAAAAACAAATTTCATCCAATCCATTTTTATTTATGTCTGCAACATATCCATATGTAAAGTCGTCTACAACTATTTCTGTTGCAATATCCTTTAAAGGTGAATTTTGGATATTATGTATTTTTGTAAAGTTTGCTGTAGAATAATTTGGAATAGATAGAGTGAGCTCCTTGCTGCTAACAGTACTAGGTATGGAGCAAACAACAGTTTGTATGCCATAATTGTCAAATTCTGTAGTAATAAAATTACCTTCAACTTCAAATACTAAAACATAGTTTTCTATTGCCTCATCATAAAACGCCTTAGGTTTTATATTCTCACTCTGTTCTAATAAATTATTTTCGAGGCATGATATAAATAAAACTTGTAGTATTATTAATAACATCAGTAATTTTTTCATTCTACTTACTCTCCATCTACCACGACCATCTGCTCTATGTCACGCTCTTCAACATCTACATAGCCACCATACATCCAACCTTCGCTAGTTCCAAATTTTACCTTATACCAATAAGCGGTAAGGTTGTCGATGGTATCTTTTGTTTTACTCCTACCGAGTATAATAACTCTATCGTCTTTTTTTACATGCCCCAGTGTTTCTCCAGTGCGTGGTTCTGCCCTTACTCGCAGTTTGTTATCAGTTACATAGCCAATAGCATGAGTTAGTACACGTTTTTCCTCGCCTCCGTACTGAACAATAAGATATTTACCATCTGCACTAAGAGTCGTTTTATAGTCGCCGTCAGCATTTTTTTTGAGCGGTATACTTAGTGTTATGCCCTCTTTGCCATTTATATACGCATTACCTCTACCATTAGGGCTCGTTTCAATAGCATACATGCCATTTGGTGTAACGGTCACTAATGGCAGATTATCATATGAATAGATTGCATATATGAGCCGAGATACATCTTTGTTGTTTTTATCGTGGGCAAGCACACTTACACTCTGTTCCCTACCACGTTTACTACTTTCGGCAACCAAGATTTCATTATCAGTTAATGGCTCGAATACTTTTAAAATATCTACCCTTTCCCCTTGAACAATATTCTCATCATCACCACTTAGTTGCTCGTGCTTTATTTTAGCTAGTAAGTCCGAAATATCTTCTTCATGGTCTAAGCCATCTATCTTGTACCAAAGTAATGGGTTCTCACCATTTTTTTCGGGTATAAGTTCTTCTGTATTTGATTCAAAGCCTTCGAACCAAATATATCCTTCATCAAAATTAACATGAACGTAATATGATTCATAAAACCCACCACGGTTAAAATAAAAAGTAAGCTCATAAAGCTCTTTTTCTTTTACTGTTTTGAATTCTGTTATTTCAAATGGTCCACCTAACATTGGAATATTTATAGATTCAGATTCAGAGAGTAAATCTATATCCAACGTAAAATTTACGACAGTTTTTCCTCTTCCCCAACTATACTCTGCTTCAGTAGTTTGAACGGGATTAGGGCTTCTATACCATACACCGGTAAAGTACGCTATTACAAAGTCATTTGCATAACTCAGAGATAGTACAAAACTCAACATTACGCAGAAAAGTATCTTTTTCATTCTATTTACTCTCCATTTTCTTTATACACACTTCCGTACATGCACCCTGCGTTTTACCACTGTGACCTATCAATAACATATTTTTCAAAAGTTGATTTTTCGTTATTCCAAATAAACCTTATTGGGTCTGTAATATTCCCCTTTACTCCATGCCTTGTTAAAGCTATTGACTTATTAGGAGTTATATGGATTTCCCAAGCTAAAAAGGTTGGAAGATAATCCCCATTAAAAAAAAGCTCTCCACTCCCAAAATGAATACAATTATTATTAACATATAGAAGAGGTGTAAAAGTGTTATCTTGAAAGTAAAAAACTATACCTCTTGAAGCTGTTGGGCTTTTAGGAGGTATAGTTGCCTCTGTTTCAGCATAATTTAATGCAAAATACACTTCCTTATCGCCAAATGTAGATGTTATAATTCTGTATTCTTCATCTATAAAATAACTTTCTACAAAGGTCGATACAGCCATACTCTGAGCAAATAGTATCGATGTGATTAACATCAAAATAATTGTCAATGCTATTTTTTTTTCTTTCACAACTTACTCCTTTAATTTCCAATTTTCATCACGTTTTTTTTCATTATGCTCTATCTCTCTAAAAAAAAATCAATTTAATCATATACATACGAGTCTATCGTTAGATTTAATGTCTTATCAGCACTCCATAAATGGAGCGGC
>CAYJNB010000250.1:0-3121 GCA_964371205.1 uncultured Treponemataceae bacterium | reverse complement strand
AAAAATGGCTTTTGACGGATAACCGAATTTGGAACTCCCGGATCATCATATATAAAGCCCATATAATCTACTTTTGTATTTAAAAATTGCCCAACTATACTTGTCATACGATCTGCAATTCTTTTACCTTCTGTAGCTGAATGAACGCGATTAACAATCATTTTAAGACTTAGGTTAAGCGTATCCAACTCTGTTGCAATTATTTTTATCATGCCATAGGCATCGGTTATAGCTGTTGGCTCTGGTGTTGTAACAATAAAAACCTCATCGGCTGCGGCAACAAAACCAAGCACGTTGTTCGAAATTCCAGCACCAGTATCTATAATTATAATGTCTGCACTCGAAAGGGCTTCTAACTCTTTAATAAAAGCTTCTCTATCACTATCCGAGAGATTTGCAATTCGAGAAAAACCATTTGCACCGGCGATTATTTTAATTCCATAATCAGTTTGTAAAATAATTTCTTCCATCTTTTTTTGTTTAGTAATTACATGAGAGAGATTATATTTTGGTACCATATTTAAAAGCACATTTACGTTAGCTAAACCAAGGTCTGCATCGATAAGAAGAACTCGCAATCCTGTTTGAGCATAGGCAATAGCAAGATTTACAGAAAGGCTAGTTTTACCAACGCCACCCTTACCACTAGTAACGGTTATAATGCGTGTTGTATCCTTTTTTTGATTTTTTCCTTCACCTTCATTTTTTTCGAGTTCTTTATTCATTAGCTTACGTAAACCAGCTGCTTGATCTTCCATCAAATTTATCTCCTATTTAATTAATCGGCAAGTTTTGAACCAAAGTACTGTTCAATTTCAGTACGGTTAATCTTAAATCCTACTAAATGTATTAAAAATGTAACTACACTTGCCTTTTCAATATCGTTTGGAACATTTTGTCCAGTTGTTATATATGCAACAGACTTATTTTTTTCTGATAATACACTGATAATATTTCCCACGTTATCTGTTTCATCTAGCTTAGTTATAATAACAGAATTGCAGCCAAAAGCTTCGAATTGCTGAATTGAATTACGTAGCACACTATCCTTTGTTGAAGCAGATAAGGCTAAGTATGTATCCGAAGCGGCACCTTTTAAGTCTAGTATTTTGCGCATATCAGCTATTTTAGAATAATCTTTAGGACTACACCCAATAGTATCTATCAGAACTAAGTCTACATCATCCCTATACAAGGTTAGGAGTTTTTTTAATTCCTCATCTGTCTCTGGAGCAGAAAAAGGAATATCCATTACGTTCGCATAGTTTTCTAATTGTTGTTTTGCAGCAATTCTAAAATTATCTATTGTTAACATTCTTACGCGTAAACGTCTATTGGTAAAATTTGAAGGAACAATACATTTTGCTGCAAATTTTGCAACAGTTGTTGTTTTGCCTACACCAGTAGGGCCTACAAGTGTTACAATATGAGGTCTGCCTACTAGATTAAAGTCTGGTGCAATTTTTATGCTCTCGCCAATCCATTTTACAACAATACGTTCTATAAAATCAAAATTATCTAATTCTTCCAAAGAAAACGATTTTTTTGCTCTATCAAGCATCTGGGTTGTATAGGCAGCACTAAATTCGTTTTGTAAAAATAAATCGCGTAGCTTTGCAAGGTTAGGATGTTCTTCCGAAACAATAGCTGATTGCGGACTAACAACATGTTCTTTAAGTGAACGCAACTCTTCTAAAACAATCTTAAGATGGGGATCTTGTTTGGGAGGATGTGCTTCTAAAATTTTGCGCTGTTCAGTTTCAAAATCGTATACTTTTGGTGTTGCTGTTTCTAAAGGACGACTAGTAGCAGGATATTTAGGAATAAAAGAAAGTTCGACACCTTCTTTTTCAAAAAAGCCTAAAAATCCACCGATCGGAACAGTTTTACGCATAAGGATTTCGTAGTTTGCTCCATACTTTTTTCTAATTTTATCTTCGCATTGATTGTGCGTCTCTGCTCTCTCTATTAATACGTCGTTACTAAATCTACTAGCCAACTTTTATTTCTCCTAAAGACTCATATTTAATGTCGCTTGCACTTGCTAATTCTTGTACTGACAGCACAACCAGACCAGGGATTTCTCGCTCTGTACTTACTTTTACTAAAATACGAGCTTCTTCAGGGCATAAAATTATAGGAATAAAACCTTTATCATGAACACTTGCAAGTGAGGTGCTCAAGCTACTAATCCATGCGTGATGAACAGATGGCTCAAGGGCAGCCATAGGCCCATTTACTGTGTCTACGCGGCTATCAACAAGTTTTTGTAAAAATGTTGGGTCAACGGTGAGCACACGCATTGTTTTTTCTTCGTCCACGTATTGTAAGCAAATTTGGCGTCCAAGTGCTTGTCGAACTTTCTCTACCAAGAAATCGATTTTCTTAGTAACAGAGCCAAAATCTGCCATTGTTTCTAGTATTACTACCATATTGCGTACAGAAACTTGTTCACGCAAGAGCCCTTGCATAACCTTTTGAATCTCGCCCATGGTAAAGAGCTTTGTAACTTCTTCCACAACGGTTGGGTATGTCTCGCGTAGAGTATCGATAATTCTTTGTACTTCTTGACGGCCAATAATTTCTGAGGCATGAGCCTTAATAATCTCTGTTAAGTGTGTTGCAATTATAGTTGGAGGATCTACCACTGCATAACCAGCTCGTTCAGCTCGCTCTCTATCAGAAGCAGTAATCCAAATTGCCGGTAAGCCAAATGCTGGGTCGGTTGTTTTTTCGCCCTGAATTTCTTCAGTTACTCCACCTGTGTTCATGCATAAATACCAACCCATGCGAATTCGACTTTGACCAACAGCAACACCCTTTATTTTAAAGCAATACTCGTTTGGTTCGAGACGCATATTGTCTATTATACGAATACTTGGAACTACTAATCCTAAATCTAGGGCTGACTCTCGGCGTATTCTCGTTACACGTTCGAGAAGCTCAGCACCCTTTTCTTTATCTACTAGAGGTATTAAACCAAAACCGATTTCAAGTGCTAAAGGATCAAGAGGAACAATAGGACTAAGCTCAGGGCTAGGCCCTTCTGTTGTTTTTGCCTTAGATTGCTCTTTTGCAACTTGAGCGGCAAAACGAACATTTTCTGTTCGTCGTAATCTAA
>CAYJNB010000249.1:0-3133 GCA_964371205.1 uncultured Treponemataceae bacterium | reverse complement strand
GCATTTTTAGCAACAAAGTCTGTTTCACAAGTAAGTTCAACCATAACTGTTTTGTTACCTTCAGTTTTAATAAATACACGACCTTCTTTTGTTGCGCGGTCACTTCTTTTTTCTACAGCTGCAAGCCCCTTTTCTTTGAGCAACTTTACAGCTTTTGCTTCGTCCCCACCGCAGTCAACGAGAGCTTTTTTACACTCCATCATTCCTGCGCCAGTTTTTTCACGTAAAGCTTTTACGTCTGCTGCTTTAATATCCATAACGGTATTTCTCCTAATTATTTTTTTATTTATGCTTATCTTTTCTCAAAATTACAAAGGAGTTTTGTATACAAAACTCCTTTGGCTGTGACTCTAGCTGTACAATTCGTCTTCGTCAACTAATTCGTTTTCTGCACTTTCTTCTTCAACTTCTGCTTTTTCTTCAGTCTCTGGAGTGTAATTTGAATAGTCTACGATTTCTTCATCTTCTGCTTTTGTTGAAGCAACGTCTAACATTTCTTCGTCATCGTCTTGAAGATTTTCGATAATTCTAAGACCTTGCTCGTTATCTGCTTCGATAACTGCATTAGCAATAATTGAAGTAAAGAGGGTAATAGCGCGAATTGCATCATCATTACCAGGAATTGGGTATGTAATACCTTCTGGATTACAGTTTGTATCAACAACAGCTACGATAGGAATACCCATACGTGTTGCTTCTGCTACTGCAATACCTTCTTTCTGTGTGTCGATAATAAAGATAATGCCAGGTAATTCCTTCATTTCTTTAATACCACCAAGGTTTTTTTCTAACTTTGTTCTTTCTTTTTGAAGAGAAGCGATTTCTTTTTTTGTTAAGTTATCAAAAATTCCATCAGCTTCCATTTTTTCAATTTTTTTGAGGCGTAAAAGTGATTTTTTGATTGTAGAAAAGTTTGTTAACATACCACCTAACCAGCGGTTGTTTACATAATACATGCCACAGCGCTCTGCTTCTTTTGCAATTGCGTCTTGTGCTTGTTTTTTTGTACCTACGAACAGAACAGATTTTCCTGCTGCAGTTACTTTGCGAACTGCTTCGTAAGCATCGCGGATTGAAACGATTGTTTTTTGCAAATCGATAATGTGAATCCCATTGCGTTCAGCAAAAATGTATTTTTTCATACGGGGATCCCAACGCTTGACTTGGTGACCAAAGTGTACACCTGATTCAAGCAGACTCTTCATGGTTACTACTGCCACGAATAACTCCTTCTTCGAGAGATTAAACTCTCCCATCTCTTAGTCTTGAACGAACTATGTTCGCCAGAAATTTTGCAACGTAAAACGTGCGAAAGGGTAGATAACTATAGAGCACCTCTAAAAACTTCAGTTTTTGGAGGTGTACCTAAAATCATTTGCGATGCTTTTAATATAAATATTTATTATAGAATAATTTATATTAAAAACTCGACAGTAACCTCTAAAAGCTAATAGAGTTTTTGGAGGTTACTACACCTTCTGTGCGCAATATATCACATAATTCAAAAAGAGGCAAGCCCACAACGTTGCTGTAGCTTCCTTTAATTGATTTTATCAGAGTACTTCCTTTCCCCTGTATTTTATACGCACCTGCTGCATCTTTCCATTCATCCGTTGCAAGATAGTTTTTTATTTGTTCATTAGTTAACTGAGCAAATGTTACCTTAGTTTTTACTGTCTTTAATATAATATTTTGCTTTGGTGTAGAATTTGTATTTAATCCTTTTTCTGGAACATAGAGCGCTAGAGTCGTATACACCTTGTGCGAATCTCCTGAAAAATCCCGTAAGTACTTTTCTGCTTCTTTGATGTTTTTAGCCTTACCGTATACTAAATTATTATGTACAATAACCGTATCAGCACTAAGTACAAAACTTTCTTTTAGAAAGTCAATTTCTGAACCGAATAAATGCACACTCTCACTAATCTCTTCTAAACTTGCCCTTAGCTTTAATTCAGCTAAAAATCTAGATACTTTTTTAGCTTTTATTTTTTTTGGAAGCTTTTCTTCAACGCTTGGAGTAAAAAGAGTAAAAGGTATGCCTACTTGAGCAAGTAGCTCTTTTCTTCTCTCAGAACCAGATGCTAAAATAAAATTCATAGTTAAATATAACATCAAAACACTGGGGTTGACAATAGTTAAAAATCATGTCAATATGCGAATTGTTCGCAAATAAGTTAGTCTAAACAAACATATTGATTTGGAGAGCGTTTATGAATGCATATATGACAGAGCAAAGAAAATCATTATTTACATTTTTTAAAGAAAATGCAGATAAGCAGTTTTCTGCTCAAGAAATTTTTAACAAGCTAGAATCAAGAGGCATTAGTTTAAGTGCAGTATATAGAAATTTAGCTAGTTTAGAAAAAAATGGATATATTCGACGAACAATTAAAGAAGGAAGCAGAGAATGCTTTTATCAATACTTAAACCCTACTGAATGTTCGTCTCATATTCATATGGAATGTCAGGAATGCGGAGACACTTTTCATGTAAGTGATTCTGTTACTGCTATACTGCGAGATACCGTATTATCTGCAAATGGATTTGCAATCGACAACCCTAAAACTATTTTGTACGGGAACTGTAAAAATTGCAACAACTCTCATTATGTATAATTTTTTATACAAATTAAAATAAAATAGAGGAAAAAATGAAAAAACTTAGTGTTTTAGTCCTAATTGCTCTTACTTTGAGCTTGCTTTCTTGTGCAAAAGAAACAAGAGAAAGTTCTAATGAAGAAAAATTGAGTATTATTGCTACAAGTTTTCCAAGCTACGATTGGACTCGTAATGTACTTGGAGACCGCATTGATGATGTTAACCTTCGCCTGCTAGTTGATTCTGGTATTGATGTGCATAGTTTTCAGCCAACTATTGATGACGTAGTATCAATTTCTGAATGCGATGTATTCATCTATATTGGAGGAGCCTCAGAATCATGGGTTACAGATGCCTTAGCTCAAGCAAAAAACAAAAACATGCTTACTGTTAATTTGATGGACACCTTAGGCGATAAAGTCCTTTTTGAAGAACTAGTTGAAGGAATGCAGGTGAGCGAACACGGACATGATCACGACGAACACGGACATGATCACGACGAACACGGACATGATCACGACGAACACGGACAT
>CAYJNB010000248.1:0-3135 GCA_964371205.1 uncultured Treponemataceae bacterium | reverse complement strand
ACTACGGCACAAAACTCATCCACCTGTCGTTGCTTTCTTCCGAACCTGGCGAAGTCCGGTGGCGAATTTTTGCATAGGACCTAGACTCATTACAAGAGTCGGTATATGATGAGTGTGTTGAGTAATTCGTTTAATTACCCAACACACTGTCGAGTTTAAAATCTAAACCTTTATTAGTAATGATTTAGATTTTAAACATCGCAATAAATCTAAGGAAACTGTTGAAAAATTGATATTTTACAACAGTCCTAATGATAATATCAGATATTTGTAGTTTCAGCAAGTGGTAGTAAGGGATAAAATAGATGAAAAACAATGCAGTTGAAAAAATTTTAGATATAGTTAGTAAAAAGGCTCCGACTTTACGTACACTCACCCAGGCAGATAGTATGCGCAAGATGGTGTTTTTGCTTAGCGACGATATGAACGACGTGCTTTCCTGTTTGGAGCAGCAATTATTTATTATGCGCGGGCTGGATTCTGTGTCTGTCGAGGAACAAAAACGGATTGCTCATGAGACGATTATGGTGTGGGCGCCAATTGCTTCGAGGCTTGGTGTTTCTGCGGTAAAGGATGAACTTGAGGATTTGAGCCTAAAGTATAGTAACCCTGATGTGTACGAGCATATAAAACAGATTGTTTCGCTCAAAAAAGAAGAGCGGTTTGAATATTTAGAGAAGGCAAAAAAAGCTATTTATAAGGCTGCAGAAAAAAGCGGTTTTTCGGTAACAGTCAAGTCTCGAGCTAAACACTTTTGGTCAATTTACCAAAAAATGAAAAAGCGAAATAAGAGCGCGGATGAATTGTATGACTTGATGGCTTTGCGTATTCTTTGTGATTCAGTCGATGAATGCTATCGCATTATTGGTTTAGTTCATAGCTTATGGAAGCCTATTACAAAGAAGTTTAAGGACTATATTGCCTCTCCTAAATCAAATGGGTACCAGAGTTTGCATACAGCGGTCATGTATGAAGATGTTCCGCTCGAAATTCAGATTCGCACCTTTTCTATGCACGAAGTTGCAGAGCACGGTATGGCTAGCCACTGGCAGTACAAGCAACGTTCTGCCTCGGCTGACGAGACGGCTATTACGGGAAAGATGGTCTTTTTTGAAAAGACGAGTGATAGTAAGCAGTTTATTGAGGATGTAAAGAAAGATTTACTGTCGGACAAGATTTTAGTTTTTACACCAGAGCAAGATATTATTCAGCTTGCACGTGGTTCCACAGCACTTGATTTTGCATATAGTATTCACTCAACAATTGGAGAAAAAACGGTTGGAGCTAAGGCAGACGGACATATTATTCAGTTGTCAACTCCGCTTAAAAGCACACAAACGATAGAGATTTTAACTTCGGCTTCGGCTCATCCTACACGTGGGCAACTTGAATTTGCAAAAACAGCGCGAGCACGCTCAAAGATTCGGCACTGGCTTGTTATAAACGATGAGTCGTTCAAAGATAGTAAATCTGAGCTTTCTTTGATTACAGCGTTTCCTGGTCAAGAAGAAAAACTTGAAGAGAAGCGCCTTGCTGTAGAAGAACTCAGAAAAAAACGACAGGAAACACGCAAAAAAGAGAACGAAGAGGCTCATTTATTCAGTATTGAAATTGAAGGAAGCGCAAACTACATTATTTCTGCGGCAAAATGTTGTGCTCCTGTACGTGGAGATAAGATTGTTGGATATATTTCGCGTGGGAGAGGTATTATTATTCACAAAGAAAACTGCCCTAACCTTACTCACATAGAAGGAATTGAAAAGCGCACTGTTAATGTAGTTTGGGATAAAAAAGAAGACTAAGAGAGAAACTACGCTTCAGTTATTTGAACAAAAAAGGTACGATTTCGCGGTCCGTCAAACTCGCAAAAATAAATGCTTTGCCAGCGCCCCAGAACGAGTTGCCCTTCATGTACAATTATTTGCTCACTCACCCCGACTGTTGAACTTTTCAGATGTGCAGGAGAATTACCTTCAAAATGCTTAAATTCACTTCTTTGCGGAAAAGCCTTGTCTAGACCGTAGAGCATATCGGTTACTACATCGGGATCGGCATTTTCGTTTATGGTGATTGCACCGGTGGTGTGCGGACAAAAAACCAATACCGAACCACCTAGCACATCGGCTTCGTTTACCGCAGCTTGTACATAGTCAGTTATATCAATAAACCCCTCTTTTGGAGTTGAAAGTGAATATTGTTTTAGCATGCATTTACGTCCTTTTCTTGAGTATAGGTTGAAAACTCGAAAAAAACAAGATACACTAGCATTCGAACATACATCTATACGGAGACATAGAATGAAAACAATTGGCTTAATTGGTGGCATGAGCTGGGAAAGCACTGCTACATATTACAAGATTATTAATGAAAAAACTAAAGAGATTTTGGGCGGTTTGCACTCTGCAAAAATTCTATTGTATAGCGTCGACTTTGCAGAAATAGAAGAATTTCAAGCAAAGGGAGAGTGGGATAAAAGTGCAGAATTACTCTCGGATATTGCTCTACGCCTAGAAAATGCAGGGGCCGATTACATTGTTATTTGCACAAACACTATGCACAAAGTTGCACCCCAGATTCTAGAAAAAATAAGCATCCCTATCATACATATTGCAGAAGCTACTGCAAACGCAATAAAAAAACAAAAACTACACACTATAGCCCTTTTGGGTACTAAGTATACTATGACACAAGATTTTTACAAACAAAAACTCACCGATGCAGGTATAGAAGTTCTTATACCAAGTGAATCTGATATTGAAGTTGTAAACAACATAATTTACAACGAATTATGTCTAGGAAAAATCCTTACAGACTCTAAGAAAAAATACATAACCATAATTGATAAACTACAAGAACAAGGCGCGCAAGGCGTTATTCTCGGCTGTACCGAAATAGGACTTCTTGTCTCTCAGCAAGATACAAGCCTGCCTGTTTTTGATACTACTCAAATTCATGCAGATGAGGCAGCAGTGAGAGCAGTTAAAGAAGTATAGAAAGGTTCGAATACCCCTAGAAAAAAATTGCTCTCCATGGATGGGCTCGTAACACACAATAATCTTTAAGAAAGCCACTAAACTAGTGGTTTTCTTAAAATAATAGTTATCACAAGCAGTTTGCGTAGCAAACTCGGTAAGG
>CAYJNB010000247.1:0-3135 GCA_964371205.1 uncultured Treponemataceae bacterium | reverse complement strand
TATCAAATAAATTACCAATTATTCCGCTTACGGGGCGCCCCATCTTTCCGGGAATTTTTACGCCTATAATGATAAATTCAACAGATGACACAAAAATAATTGAAGAAGCTTATAATGGCGAGGGTATTATCGGTATTGTTATGCTTAAAAAAGAGGCAGATAAACCAACCATTAACGACTTGCATCGAGTGGGAACTGTTGCGCGTATTGTAAAAAAAATTAACTTGCCCGACGGCGGTATAAATATTTTTATTTCGACTATTAAACGCTTTCGCATTCGCAAAACTCTAAGCGAGCAAAACCCTATTGCGGCCATTGTTGAGTACTTTGATGATGAAGAAGACAACACATTCGAAGTAAAAGCTCTTACTCGAGCTCTTTTGAGCGAAATGAAAGAAGTTTCTGAGAACAACCCTCTTTTCTCCGAAGAAATGCGTCTTAATATGATAAATATTGACCATCCGGGAAAAATAGCCGATTTTATTGCTTCAATCTTGAATGTAGATAAAAATGAACAGCAAAAAGTTCTAGAAATGGTAAACGTGCGCCAAAGAATGGAACAAGTTTTAGTGTATATTAAAAAAGAGCAAGAGCTCTTGCGTATTCAAAAGAAGATTCAGGGAGAGATTAATAATCGTATTGAAAAGAATCAGCGCGAATACTTCTTGCGTGAAGAGCTAAAGACCATTAAAGAAGAGCTCGGTATGACTACTGATGCAAAAAGCTCTGACCATGCACGCTTTAAAGAAAAAATTGAGGCTCTCAAATTTGAAGGCGAAATAAAAGAGACCGTCGACAGCGAACTCGAAAAATTCTCTCTTATGGATCCAAACTCTGGCGAATTTATTGTTACCAGAAATTATTTAGAAACAATTTGTAACCTACCGTGGGAAGAACCTCAGCTCGAGAGTTATAATATTGCAGAGGCTCATAAGGTGCTTGATAACGATCATTATGGTTTGGAAGATGTTAAAAAGCGCATTGTTGAATATTTGGCTGTGCGTAAATTACGTAAGGATAGCAAGGGGTCAATTATTCTCTTAGTTGGACCTCCCGGTGTAGGAAAAACAAGTATTGGGCGCTCAATTGCAAACGCAATGAACAAGCCTTTTTTCCGTTTTTCTGTTGGGGGAATGCGTGATGAGGCAGAAATTAAGGGGCACCGTAGAACCTACATTGGTGCTATGCCAGGCAAGATTATTCAGGGCTTAAAGATTGTAAAATCAAAGGCGCCCGTTTTTATGATTGACGAAGTTGACAAGATGGGGATGAGTTATCAAGGTGACCCTTCTAGCGCCTTACTCGAAGTACTCGATCCTGAGCAAAATGTATCTTTCCGCGATCATTATCTTGATTTGCCTTTTGATGTATCGAATATTTTGTTTATTCTAACAGCAAATACGCTTGATGGAATTCCTGCGCCGCTTCGCGATAGGGCAGAGATTATTAAGTTGTCGGGTTATATTGATCAAGAAAAGGTCGAAATTGCAAAAAAATATTTGGTGCCACGAAGTCTTACAAAAAACGGGCTGAAAAAAGGACAAGTTAAATACAGCAAAGAAGCCCTTCTTTTTATTGCTAACTCCTACGCACGCGAAGCTGGTGTACGTAACTTTGAGAAAAACCTCGATAAGATTCACCGAAAATATGCAACAGAGTTGCTTTCGTCTCCCGAGGCTCTCCAAGTGATGGACGATGAAGCTGCTTTAAAAGAAATAGTTACTCGAAAAAAAGAGATTGCAGAAAATACCGATATTCAATCTTACCTTGGTAAACCTATCTTTACCGAAGACGAGATGAAAAAGGCAGACCGACCCGGAACTGCTATTGGACTTGCGTGGACAAGTATGGGTGGCGATACGCTCATAATAGAAGCAATTTCGAATGCAGGTAAGGGTGGTATTCAGCTTACTGGGCAACTCGGCGAAGTAATGAAAGAATCATCCTTTATTGCGCTTAGTTGGGTACGACGCTACGTAATCGAACATGAGTTGGTATTACCTGAGTGGCTCGAAAAAAATACCATTCACTTGCATATTCCCGAAGGTGCAACCCCAAAGGATGGTCCTTCTGCTGGCATTACCATGGCAACGGTGCTTTTATCTCTTCTGTGCAAAAAAGTGATAAAACCCTCATTTGCAATGACAGGGGAGCTTTCGTTGACTGGTCAAGTGCATGCGATTGGAGGCTTAAAAGAAAAAACCGTTGCTGCAAAACGCAATAAAATAAAGCATATTATTATTCCAAAAGCAAATGAGCGCGACTTAGACGAAATTCCTGAGCATGTAAAAAAAGGTATAACTTTTTATCCGGTAACTCAGATGGAAGAAGTAATAGCGCTCGTATTACCGAAGTTGTAAAATTTTTTCTTGACGTTCTTTATGGTATGGGGTATGATATATCATACTTTTGTTAAGGGATGTTGTAAGTTGGACGCATTAGAGTTAAAAAATAATTCAAAGAACTTTGTTCAAGATATAATGACTCGTTACTTTACTGAGCTTGAACCGGCGATTTTGCGAGATGTATTACATCCGCAAATCACGTGGTTTGGATCGGGCCTTGATGAGGTTAGTCATAATCTTGAAGAAGCTCATTTTTTTCTTGATGCTTTTTCAGATTTTAGAGGTGCAACCTATACCTTACTAGAATCGTGGTTTGATTCAAGTGTACTAAACGAAACCGATGTAATAGTGTATGGTGAAATGCGCACTCAAAAAAATATTTCTGCAACTCAAACCATAGAAATTCTTATTCGTATGTCGATAGTTTGCCGATGGGAAAATGAGCGATTTTGGATATTCCATTTAAATATATCTACGCCATTAATAACAACGAAGCAGTCATCAGAAAAAACAGAAAATAATTCAGGCGTAATTCATGCATCTAGGAATCAGTTAAAAGAAAAATTACAAGAACTTACAAATTTAACCAATGGCATTATGGGTGGGATAGAAATATTCGCCTTAGACGAAGGGTTTACTATTCAATACTTGAGCCATGGATTTGTTGAAATGCTTGGATATACTGCCGAGGAAACACAATCGTTTATTGGTAAGCAACATAAAGATCTTATTTTTCCACCGGATTATGATCTGGTAACTCAATCATTCGATGAGCAACTGCAAGAAAAAA
>CAYJNB010000246.1:0-3166 GCA_964371205.1 uncultured Treponemataceae bacterium | reverse complement strand
TACATTTCAATTCTCAAAGAGACTCCCAACTGCTGCGGGAGTCTCTTTTTTTATACAGCTTCAAGAATATCTAGTATTTGCTCTAGATTTTTCTTGCCAAAGTGAATGTGCTCTTCATTTAGAATCAAACAAGGCACACTCATTATATTGTGTTTATTTTTTAATTCTTCAAACTGAGATAAGTCAAAAATGTCTAGAGTAATGTTTTCATTCTCAAGAGCAATTCTCTGAGCAGACATAACCAATTCAGGGCAATTTGTACAAGATAGAGTTACTGCAATTTGCATTTTTATATGGTTTTTTAGAGCCTTTATTCTACTCATATCTTCTTCAGCTATTTTTTGTCCAGGACCTGCTGCATTATATAATCCTATAACAAAGGAATTAAACTCATGCCCTCCGGGAACCCCATGGAACGAAACACCCTTATATGTTCCATCACTATTGCAAAGAGCTATACTTGGCAAACTTGTAGCTGGCAACGAACTGTCCTCTACACAGCCAATCTTATTTGAGAGTGTTTTAAATTCGCTCATAAAGCCTGCAACCTCTTTAGAAATATCTCTATTGTCAACTTTGTATTTTAACAAGACTTCAGATTCAAATCTCTCTAGTATCGGTTGAAGTTCAGCCCTAATCTCTTCGGAAATAAATCCTTCTTCATCTTGCTCGCTTGAAGATGTTTTTTCAGCGCTTTTGTCCATTTTTTCTGCTCTTTGCGGAGCTGTATACGCTCTTTTAGGCAGATTAAGAGCTTCGTAAAGACCTGCAATATACTTTTCTAACGAGGTAGCTGCCGTAGCTCCGTCGGAAACAGCGGTTACTACTTGGCGCAAGTTTTTTACACAAATATCTCCCGCTGCATATACTCCATCGAGGTTTGTTTTTTGATTTGCATCGGTAATTATATATTTTTGCTCATTTAAGGTAACAAGGTTTGCAAAATTATCGCTTGCAGGGACATAACCGGCAAAAACAAAGACTCCTATTCCTTCTTCTTTAAAGAAGTCTATATCTTCGCCGTTTTGTTGCAGTTTTATACCCTGAACTACATTAGAGCCGTACACTTCGCTAACAGTTGTGTTATAGTAAATAGAAATATTATCGTGCTCTTTTACCTCGTTTACCACACTAGCGGTGCAAGAAAAGTCTTTCCCACGCATAACCAAATGGAGCTTCGTAGCAAATCTAGTTAAGAATAAAGCTTCTTCGCAAGCGGCAAACCCACTACCAATAACAAAAATTTCTTTACCGGTAAAAAACTCGCCATCGCAAGTTGCACAATAGGCAACACCCTTTCCTTGAAAATCAATTTCGCCCGAAAAGCCAACTTTTCTGGGAGAAGCTCCGCTGGCAATAATTATTCCCAACGTTTTTATTTGTCCCTTGCTCGTATTGAGCACATACATTTCTCCTTCTTTTTTGAAGTCTTGTACATTGGCAATTAAAAATTCTGCTCCAAAAGATTCTGCTTGTCTTTGCATTTCTTTGGTTAAATTTTCTCCACTGGTATAATACACTCCCGGATAGTTGACCACTTCTTCCGTTATGGTAATTTGACCACCAAAGCGTTCTTTTTCGAGAACGATTGTCTTATATTTTGCACGTGCCATATATATAGCAGAAGAGAGCCCTGCAGGCCCTCCTCCGATAATTACGGCATCGTAAAAGTCATTTGTAAAATCTGACATAGTACTTCACCATTAATCCTAAAACCTCTTGGTTTATTATATTTAAATTCTCTCTAGAGCATTCCAACTAAGTCGAGGCTTGGCTTAAGCGTTTTTGCACCCGGCTTCCATTTTGCTGGGCACACTTCGTCTCCATGTTCTGCAACAAATTGTAGTGCTTGCACTCTGCGGAACAATTCGTCTGCATTGCGACCAACATTACCTGCAAGAACTTCGTACGATACAATTTTTCCTTCCAGATTTACGATAAATGTTCCTCTTTCTGCAATTCCAGCGTCTTCAATCATAACATCAAAGTCGCGAGCAAGAGCCGCAGTGGGGTCTGCAAGCATTGGATATTTTATCTTTTTAATTGTTTCTGATGCATCATGCCAAGCTTTGTGAACAAAGTGTGTATCGCAAGATACTGAGTAGATTTCACATCCGATTGCTTTAAACTCATCATACTTTGCTGCTAGGTCCTCAAGTTCTGTTGGGCACACAAAGGTAAAATCTGCAGGGTAGAAGAAAAATACTCCCCATTTGCCTAGAATATCTTTTTTAGTTACTGTCTTAAATGAATTATCAATATAAGACTCCACTTTAAAATCACTAATTTCTTTTCCGATCATTGACATATTATATCTCCTTAAGTTAGTTTTTACTAACATATTAAATATAACACTAACTTTTTTTGTTGTCAATACATATTTGTAATTATTACAATTATTTTATTATTCTATTTGTGAAAGGAATTACTAAACACCCAAGCATATTGCCTGCAGCACAAATAAAGATAAATATGAGAGTATCTAAAGACCACTTGTTAGCAAGCGAAATGTAAAACATATTCGCAACAACATGCTCAAATTTTGCAATGATAAAAACTGTTATAGGGAGAGCAATAATAATGAATCGCCCAAA
The DNA here is from genome assembly GCA_964371205.1 of uncultured Treponemataceae bacterium. Classification (GTDB taxonomy): domain Bacteria; phylum Spirochaetota; class Spirochaetia; order Treponematales; family Treponemataceae; genus CAYJNB01. Next base: position 572 of record CAYJNB010000246.1, on the reverse strand, counting down.
ATCATCTTTTTGTTTTTTATACCCAAGAACCGCAATACTCATCATTATTCCACAAAAAATTGCTAAAATAAAAGATTCCATTGAAGTATGTGCTAGCTTTACGTCTACTGTTTTTACAGCCTTTTCTATAATAGAAAGTCCTGACCCTCGAATGGCCCATCCAGTTAGAAAGGTTCCAAGCAGATTTCCGAATAAAGCATTAAAAGCAATAAGCAAATTCTTTTTTTGATTTTCCAGTATAAAGCAACATTTTCCGGTGTATAAGTTCCACTCGAAAAGATAGATAGTTAATAGTCCAACAGAAAACAAGAGTCCACCAACAACCGCATTTTCTACACTAAAATAGGCAACGGCTGCAATAGAAATCGACATTCCAGCAAGAATGCTTTTAATTGTATTTTGTATATTCATTTTACACTTGTTAGTATATACTAACAATATTTTAACAAAATGTCTATCTCAAATTTTGTTGTTTTTGTCTTCTCTATTTGTTTTAATAAAAAAAGTAAACCCAATAATATGGGCAAACCACACCACAGCAAGACAAATGAGTCCGATTTTAGTATTGCGCA
>CAYJNB010000245.1:0-3166 GCA_964371205.1 uncultured Treponemataceae bacterium | reverse complement strand
AAAAATGTGCATAAATGAAAAAACAACAGTCAGAACGGAATAAGACAATACTTCTAACAGACGAAGAAAAAGTCTTATTCCGGAAAAAACTTTTACACAGCGATATGTTACCTGTGGAAAGTCTAAAAAATAAAACTATACTTGGCGATACTTGTGCTATTTTACCTCTTTTGCCAGAATCTTTTGCAGATGTGCTTTTCTTAGATCCTCCCTATAATTTAACAAAAAATTTTAATGGATATACCTTTACCCAGTCAGATGATGCGAGTTATATGGAATATTTGCGCTCGTGGCTTCCTGCCGCGCTCAAAACTCTTAAAAAAAGTGGGACTGTGTATTTGTGTGGGGACTGGAAAAATTCAGCATGCCTTTATAATATTCTTGTAGAAAATAAGGTAATTGTGCAAAATCGCATCACATGGCAGCGAGAGAAGGGTAGAGGTGCAAAAAGAAACTGGAAAAATGCGTGCGAAGATATTTGGTTTGGTACTTTAGATAATGATTTCTATTTTGACGTAGAATCAGTAAAACAAAAACGCAAAGTTATTGCTCCCTATCGTGCAGACGGAAAGCCTAAAGATTGGGAAGAAACAGAGGAGGGTGGTTTTCGGTTAACGCATCCTGCTAACTTTTGGGATGATATATCTGTTCCTTACTGGTCAATGGCAGAGAATACCGAGCATCCAACACAAAAACCAGAAAAGTTGCTTGCTAAACTAATACTTGCAAGTTGTCCAGCGGATGGACTTATTTTTGACCCCTTTTTAGGTTCTGGAACTACATCTGTTACAGCAAAAAAATTGGGACGTTCATATTGTGGTATTGAACAAAACGAAGAATACGCGTGTATTGCAGAAAAACGACTGTATCTTGCTGAAAGCGATAGGCGGATTCAAGGATATTCAGACGGTGTTTTTTGGGAGCGTAATACCGCCGCCTTTCAAAAAAATGTTACTATTCACAGTCAGGCAAGAAAATACTAAGCAAAAACTTCCCGAGGTAAAAGTCAGTTTGCGACCAGCTCCTCCTATTACGGCTTGAAAGCATATTTATTTTACGCTTGCAATACATATTTGTGTAATCTTAGGCAGTAAGTTACAAGTCGTCAAAGCAACGGTGCGCCTCAAAAGGGTTCTAATCTTATGAGGCATTTGCGCACCTAGCCTAGTTTTGTAGAACAAAACTAGTTATAAATGTTTTTCCTCCAGTTTTTACTTAATTGTTCCAATCTGAACTGTAATTGCACCTTTTACCAAAAGTGTAGAAATTATAAAAAAAAGTAATATTAATAATTGCTTTTAAAATCAGAGAGTGCTATACTAGCGTATAGGTATGAAAGAGCTGACAGAAAAACAACTTACAGTACTAAATTTTATTCGCGCATATTCAAAAGAAAATGTATGCCCTCCTACTGTGCGCGAGGTCGCAACCTTTTTAAATGTATCGCTTAAGGCTGCACAGGATCATATTGCTGCTCTACGAAAAAAACAATACATTGCTCCAAGCGAAAAACGCTCCCGTTCACTAAGAATTTTAGTAGATATAGATAACGGCGAAGCAAAGTCTCCTGCAGTTCTAGAAGTACCGCTACTAGGTTCTGTTGCTGCAGGTAAACCGCTTTTTTGCGAAGAAAACTTTGAAAAAACTATTCCTATACCACAAGACTTAGTGCGTACAGGGCACTCCTATTTTGCCTTGCAAGTTCGGGGCACGAGCATGATAAATGCAGGAATTTTAGATGGAGATACGGCTATTATCGAACAATCTGAGATAGCAGAAAATGGTCAAATAGTTGTTGCTCTTTTGGATGATTCGGTAACATTAAAACGTTTTGTTAGAGAAGCTTCCCGCATAAAACTGCAGGCAGAGAACCCTGATTTTAAACCTATTTATTGCCAAGATGTACGAATCTTAGGTAAACTTGCCGGCATTATAAGGTCATATTAATGGCACTTCCGTCAATATATGCTTTTTGTGGTCCTGAAATAGGGCAGCGCAACGAGGCTGTACAAAATACGCTTAAAAACTTACAAAAAAACGCACCTCAAGTAGACACGTATACATTCTATGCAACAGAATCAAAGCTAAATGAAGTAGTGTCTCTTTTACAAAACAAACCGCTTTTTGCAGATGCTTGTTTTGTAGAATTGCGTAATGCAGAAGTTATAAAGAAAAAGGAAGATATTGAGTTAATCTCGGTTTGGCTAAAAGGTGCCGAAGAAACTTCTATGCTTGTACTCACTTCCGACGAGATTTCTTTAGATAAAAAACTCGAAAATCTTGTTACAAAAGATTGCAAAAAAGTATTTTGGGAAATGTTCGAAGACCGTAAAGAGCAATGGTTGCGCTCTTTTTTTTCAAAAGAGGGTTATTCAATTGAAGAAGATGCAATAGAGTCTGTTTTAGAATTAGTAGAAAACAATACCGAAGCTTTACGAGCTGAGTGTTCGCGTTTTTTTCTGTGTTTCGATAAAGGGCATCGGGTAACCCAAGATAATGTAGAAAATGTATTAGCACATACTAGAGGAGAATCTGTTTTTAGTCTTTTTGATTCACTTAGTGACTCTTCTCGTAAGCCAAATGAGAGGCTAGAAAACGCACTTTCTATCTTACAAAAATTACGACTGTCTAAGGATTTTTCGGGAGTACAGTTTATTGCAGGGCTCACCTATTCTTTTCGCAAACTTGCTGTGTGGCTCGACTTGCATAAAAACAATCACCCCTCAGATTTTGACTTAAAAATAAAAGGGTTTTCGAGCAAGAAAGCGCAATCCCAATATCGTAGAGCACAAAAATTGTGGGGCGACACAGACGTGCGAGCAATTCTTGCCCACCTTTCCAAAGCAGATTACGAAATCCGTTCTGGCGGAACTACGCTCGAAAACATACAAATGCAAACACTCTTGTCTGCTATTGTGTTTAACCGAGCGTAAGTACGACGCAGACTAAAACTCGCCCTTGTCTGCAAGTAGTTTTTTTAAGTTACTTACATCTTCTTTTGTAAGGGTAATTCCTTTCCCCATTTTTTTGTGGTCAGGAGACCAACTGCGTAAGTCGTATTTAGCATCGCGACCCGACCAAGAAACTAGGTTAAGTTCTAAGTTCCAGCCACCCTTTCCTTCGCTTATAAGACCAATGTGTTCTACAATTTCAAAAGAAAAATCTT
>CAYJNB010000244.1:2711-3172 GCA_964371205.1 uncultured Treponemataceae bacterium | reverse complement strand
TTGCGAACCGTCTTGGACGCACAAAAACCGAAATCGAAATAGCCTTAGCCGTAAGCGAATAAGTAGTTACTTTCACAGCCAACAAAAAAATACTATGCAAAAACTTCTCGAGGCAAAAGGCAACTCCGACCAGCTCCTCCCAATATGTATGATAACTCACCCAGAAAGATTAGTGCAAATACATGCTTGAAAGGCAAGACTGTTGTGCTTCTAAGTCGTCAAAGCTCTGAGTTGCCTTTTCCCCCTACAGTTTTTGCTTATTGTTTTCTCTCTAGCGGTAAAAATAACTACTTATTCGTTACGAAAAGTAGTAGGTATACAAGAATAATAAGAAGTAGGGAAAGGGCGTGGGTAAAATATAGCTTCTTGTTAAGTATTTCTAAGAGAAGTACTCTCTAGCAAAAAATAAACTCAGGAAAATCGTTTGACGACTTGTATGCACATTAGTATCGCCCATCAAA
>CAYJNB010000244.1:0-2701 GCA_964371205.1 uncultured Treponemataceae bacterium | reverse complement strand
ATTCTACTTCTAATACATATTTATGCTAGTTTCAAATGGTTAGCTATCATGCATATTGGGAGGAGCATGATCTTGTCAACGCCCTTTCCTTACTGGAGTGTTTTTTCTTGCATACATACTAAAATGCTATTGCTATTTTTGCGTATTTTTGCTTTTATTATAGGTACGTTAACGTTTATTGATAGAGGTAACTATGATAGTAATGAAATTTGGTGGTTCATCAGTTGCAACAGCAGATAGAATCAAACATGTTGTAGATATAATTAAGAATTATGCAGATAAAAAGCCGATTGTAGTATTATCTGCAATGGGCGACACCACAGATTTTTTGCTCGATGCTGCAGACCAAGCAGTTACGGGTGTTGTAGATATTTCTCAAGTAGAAAAATTACACCTCGATACAATGAAAGAACTCGGAGTTGAATCCGACGAAATCAAAAAACTTCTAGATGAATTACAATTTTTGCTTACGGGGATTTCTATGTTACGCGAATTAACCAAGCGCACACGAGATTACCTTGTATCGTTTGGTGAGCGTTTGTCAGTTCGTATGGCAGCCTTATACATGCAAAAAATCGGGATTCCTGCGCAGTTTTATGATGCATGGGATATTGGTTTTATTTCTAACTCAGATTTTATGTCTGCAGAATTATTGGACGAGGTGTGGCAGAATATTCCTAAAAGCCTCGAAAATTATGCACAGGGTAGCGATACAGCTATTCCGATTGTTACCGGCTTTATTGCAAAAGATAAAAAAGGCTACATTACAACACTCGGACGTGGTGGAAGCGACTTAACTGCAACAATGATTGGTGCTGCACTTAAGGTTGAAGAAGTGCAAACATGGAAAGATGTAGATGGTATTCTTACAACAGATCCTCGTGTAGTGTCACAAGCAAAGTCAGTACCAATGGTAACATACGACGAGGCAGCAGAACTTGCTTTCTTTGGAGCTCAAGTATTGCACCCACGCTCAATGCATCCATGCCGCAAAACAGGAACTCCGGTACGTGTAAAAAACTCCTATAACATTACCTCAGAAGGTTCATTGATTGTTGAAAAACATACCGATAAGCCAACTCCTGTGCGTGCCATAACAACACGTAAAGGTGTAACGCTCATCGATATTGTATCGACACGCATGCTCGGGCAAGCAGGCTTTTTAGCGCACGTATTTAATCACTTCTTAAAGTGGGACATTAGCGTCGATATGGTTGCAACATCAGAAGTATCAGTTTCTCTTACTGTAAATTCAAATAAAAACTTAGAAGATTTACGAGAAGATCTCGAAAAGGTTGCTTCTACAAATATAAAAGAAAACAAGAGCATTATCAGTATTATTTGCGATATTAAACATTCAAGTGAGATTTTAGAAAAAGCATTCGAAGCACTTCAAAAAGCAGGTATAAACGTGCAAATGATTAGCCAAGGTGCATCAAAAGTGAATATCAGCCTTATATGTGAAGACTCAGAAGCAAATATTGCAGTACAAGCCTTACACAAAACTTTTTTTGAGTTGTAAGAGCAAAATTAAAATTAAATCAAAATTAAACGAAACTGGAGAAACAATATGAAAGTAGCATTAGTTGGATACGGAAAAATGGGACATAACCTTCGCAGAATAGCAGAAAGTAGAGGTCATACAGTTGTAGTAACTATTGACCCATATGCAGCAGATGCAGATGTAAAAAGTCCTACAGAACAAGAAGCTGCAAATGCAATTATAGAAAGTGGAGCAGAAGGCATCATTGAGTTTACTCATCCTGATTCAGTAATGAAAAATATTCAAGCTATCCTGCCGACTCAAATTCCAGTAGTTGTTGGAACAACAGGTTGGAACGATAAACTTGCAGAGGTAGAAGCTCTTGCAAAGGAATACAAGAGCCATTTATTAACCTCGGCAAACTTTTCTATTGGCGTAAATATGTTTTATCGAATGGTTTCTCAAGCAGTAGAACTAATGAATAACTTTGAAGAATACGATTGCGCGGTATGGGAAGCCCATCATAATCAAAAGGCAGATAGTCCATCTGGAACAGCAATCGATGTAGCAAAGAAAATTCTTGAAAAAAGCACCGTTAAAAAAACGCTGGTTGTCGATGCATTTCATCAAAAACCACAAAAAGAAGAACTTCATGTTTCGAGTACTCGAGTTGGCTCAGTTCCCGGTACCCATACCGTGTACTTTGACTCACCGGCCGACACAATCGAGTTAACACACACCGCACGTAATCGCGATGGATTTGCAATCGGTGCAGTACGTTCACTCGAATGGCTCGTAGAAGCAGCGAAGAAAAATCCTGCCGGATTGTATTCGTTTGAAGATGTATTGAATAGCTAGAAGCGCTCAGTAACTAACGACCGCTTTTTAGGTAAGGTTTTTATTATGGCTCATAAAGACACAGCAGTCTCATTTTATTGTAAGGTAGCTGATATTTTTCACCAATTTCTTCATTATGAGCTATCTAAGAAGTTCTATGCAAAAGCATTAGAGCTTGATCCAAATTGTGTGCGATCTATTATTGGTTTTGGCAGCCTTTGTATAAGTCAATCAAACCCTACAGAGGCGCTGTTGTATTTTGAACAGGCGATTCAGTTAGATCCTAATTCATCGGATGCCTATAACCGTAAAGGTCTTGCCTTAGATTCGATGGGTCGGGGTAAAGATGCAGCTGATTCATACAAAAAAGCATTCGAATGT
>CAYJNB010000243.1:0-3180 GCA_964371205.1 uncultured Treponemataceae bacterium | reverse complement strand
GTTTTCTTCATAAGATGCTCAAGGTCCTTAGAAATAACTTCTTTAATAGCTTGCGCTGCGGCCTTGGGGTCTTCGTGTGCACCATTTTCTGGCTCTTCTATAATTCCATTGATGATTTTTAAATCATACACATCTTTACTGGTAATTTTCATCATAGCAGCTGCATCTTTTGCACGTGTTGAATCGCGTAAGAGAATTGAAGCACAACCTTCTGGCGAAATTACCGAATAAATTGAGTTTTCAAGCATGTACAACTTGTCGCCTACACCGATACCAAGTGCTCCACCTGAACCACCCTCACCGATGATGACGCAGATTACTGGTGTTTGTAAGTGACTAAACTCGCGCAAGTTTACTGCAATTGCCTCTCCAATTCCACGTTCTTCTGCTCCAAGACCTGGATAAGCACCTTGAGTATCAATAAAGGTAATTACTGGGCGTCCAAACTTTTCGGCTTGCTTTGCAAGGCGAATTGCTTTACGGTATCCTTCTGGGTTTGCCATACCACCGTTTCGTTCAACTGTTTCCTTAAGATTACGCCCTTTTTGGTTTCCAATAACCGTTACTGCAATACCATTAATAAAGCCAATTCCACCAACCATAGCAGGGTCGTCGCCAAAGTAACGGTCTCCATGTAACTCAGTAAAATCGTCAATTAATAAATCAATATAATCGAGCGTACGTGGCCGATCGGCATGACGAGCAAGCTCAACTTTTTTCCATGTTTGGTGAGTAACGTCCTGTGTTTCTTTTATTTTTTGTGTAATACTATCAAGTTCACTTGCAATATCAATTCCTGCATCTTTTGCGAGTGCTTGCAGATTGTTTAAGATGTTTTCATTTCCCATATCTGACATATTTTTCTCCTAAATTCCGCATTAAAAATTATGAGCAGCAATCATGCGTGCAAAAAATGCTTTTTGTTCTTTGCGTGGTATTATGCAATCAACAAAACCTTTTTCCAATTGGAACTCAGCTGTTTGGAATCCTTCTGGAAGTTTTTGTCGTATTGTTCCTTCAATAACACGAGGACCAGCAAAACCAATAAGAGCACCTGGCTCAGCACAAATAACATCGCCAAGCATAGCAAAACTTGCTGTTACTCCACCCGTGGTTGGATCGCAAAGCATTAAAAAGAGAGGCACTCCAGCATTGCTTAATTCTGCAGCAGCGCTTGATGTTTTTGCCATTTGCATAAGAGAGAATAAACCTTCTTGCATGCGAGCACCACCAGATGTTGCGTAGATAATAACTGGAATACGCTCCTCTGCACCCTTATACATTGCACGGCTAATTTTCTCTCCAACAACTGAGCCCATTGAACCGCCCATAAACTCAAAAGACATAATGCCTACAATTGCATTTTTACCTTCAATTGTTGCAGTTCCAGTTATAACAGCATCTTTTAGCTTTGTTTTTGCTTCAGCTGCAGAGAGTTTATCTTCATACCCATCCATTTCTATTGGATTAAGACTCTTTAATGTTGCACTAAATTCTTTAAAACTTCCCTTATCAACAAGGTATTCTACTCTGTCGCGAGCGCTAATACGTAAATGCGCATCGCATTCAGGACAAATCATTAAGTTATCTTTAAGAACTTTTTCTTCGTGCCCTACTTTACAGTGTGGGCATTCTATTTGTTTTTCACTCATACATACTCCTTCGACACGGATGTCGCAAAAATGCGTTTTGAAAATCTCATAACGCATCTTATCTTTTAGCCAGAAATTACTTCTTTTTCGACTAATTCTGCATAAATCCCAGTTCCAAAATTACCAGAAGCAAATTGAGGAGACTGAATAATTTTTAATTGTTCTTCAATATTTGTTTTTATGCCTTCTACTTGTAATTCTTCCAACGCACGTTTTAGTCGCTTTAATGCACGAGGTCGATCAACATCGTGCACAATGAGTTTAGCAAGCATTGAATCATAGAATGGTAATACATTATAGCCATTATAAATAAAGCTATCGAAACGAATTCCTATTCCACCAGGGATACGCAAGTTTGTAATTTTTCCAGGGGTGCGTGCGTTAATGCGAGCCTCAATTGACCAGCCATTTAATGGAAGAACACCTGTTTTTGTTTCCATTTTTCCGCCGCAACAAACAAGAATTTGCTCGCGTACAATGTCTACACCAGTTACATACTCTGTTACTGGATGTTCAACTTGAATACGTGCGTTTACTTCCATAAAGAAAAACTCATTACCGCTTGCTAAGAACTCAATAGTTCCTGCAGCACGATACTTAAGTGCAGAGAAAAGGTTCATTGCACCCTTTGCCATTGCTTCTCTCATTTTTGGTGTAACCCCAGGAGAAGGACTTTCTTCGAGTAACTTTTGGTGGTTGCGTTGCACAGAACAGTCTCTCTCTCCAAGGATTGCTACGCCACCTTTTCCATCAGCAAGAATTTGTAACTCTACGTGTCGTGGATTTACTAAATATTTTTCAATATAAACAGTACCATCCGCAAAGTTTTTCTCTGCTTCGGCTGATGCAATTTTAATATTCTCGTCTAAGTCTTCATCTTTGTATACAATGCGCATACCCTTACCACCGCCACCTGAAGCAGCTTTAATAATAACAGGATATCCACATTTTTTGGCAATTGCTGCACCTTCTTTGGCATTAGTAATTGCACCTTCTGAACCCGGAGTAACAGGCAACCCATATTTTTCTGCAGTAGCGCGCGCTTGCACCTTATCACCGAGCATGTCGATTATATCTGGGTTTGGACCAATCCAAATAAGACCAGCCTTTTCTACCTTACGTGCAAAGTCTGCATTTTCCGATAAAAATCCAAATCCAGGGTGAACAGCTTCACAGCCTGTTTTTACTGCAACATCTACAAGATTATCTGCAATAAGATAACTTTCTGCACTTGGAGCAGGACCAATACATACAGCCTTATCTGCTAATTTTACATGCAAACTATCTTTGTCTGCCGAAGAATATACTGCTACAGCTTCAATGTTCATTTCGCGGCATGTTCTAATAATTCGTACTGCAATTTCGCCGCGGTTTGCTATTAAAAGCCTTTTAATCATATTTTACGTACCTGAAAGATTGGTTGGTCAAATTCAACCAAGTCGCCATTTGCTACAAGAATTTTTTCGATTACACAATCAAATTCAGCCTCAAGTGAGTTCATCATTTTCATTGCTTCGAGGATACACAA
>CAYJNB010000242.1:2588-3183 GCA_964371205.1 uncultured Treponemataceae bacterium | reverse complement strand
TAAAAACTTTGTACAATATTCCTGTCGTATCGCCTGATAAGCTAAAAGGAAACATAATAACTCCCCTTATTCTAGTTTGCGCAACGGGGAGTTTTAAGAGGTCCATATATGATTTTCTCCAAAATGAAACATCAATACATAATGAATCAATACTTTTATGGCCATATATTGATGAACAAGAATGCTACTTTGACCCAGTAATTTCTTTTGCAAAGGATGAGGTTTTTATAGATGCTGGAGGTTATGAGGGAGAAACAGCAATAGAATTTGCAAAACGAGTTAACAATACACATAAAAAAATATACATTTTTGAGCCAGATGAAAAAAATGCTGCCATTGCCCAAGATACTATCTTACAACATGGTATACACAGCTATACGATTGCGTGTATTGGGCTTTGGGATAAAAGAGAGACTCTTCAATTTACAATAAACGGAACAGGAAGCGCAATTAATACATCTGGGGATATAACTATAAATGCCGATAGCCTTGATTCCTATTTACAAAAAAATGGAACAAACTCAGAGGTTGTTACCTATATTAAAATGGACATAGAAGGGGCAGAGTATAAGGCATTAGTTGGGGCAAAAAATAC
>CAYJNB010000242.1:0-2578 GCA_964371205.1 uncultured Treponemataceae bacterium | reverse complement strand
AAAGGATCGTCCAAAGCTTGCCATTAGTATGTATCATAAACCAGAAGATATACTGGAAATACCAACATATATAAAAAAACTTGTACCGGAGTACAAGTTTTATTTACGTCATTATACTAATTACCATCAGGAAACTGTTTTATATGCAATTCCTCTGTAAGTTTTTATTTACTTAATAAATCTCTAATTTCAGAAGATGTGCTATCTAAAAATTGTACTCCCTTTTGTTTCAAGGCAGCTATTGATTTTTCAGTTTCAGACTCAAAACCACTAATTAATGAGGAACAATCACTAAGCAGGATAAATTTCTTTGGATCAATGTATGCAACTAAATCTTTTAATGATGTTAAAACACAGTGCGACAAAGCTTCTCCAGCGATTAAAATTACATCCATTTTCTTCAAAGCATCAATTAGAGAGTAATTTGTTTTTGTTGTATCATCAGTTGGATCAACAACTTCAGCTTGCAAAACGCTGTAATGTTCTGTTATAGATGTATAGGATTTTTCAAAAAAGCCAATTACACGACCAGGTTTTTCTTCTTCCCATTTTCTTGAAGCAACTAAGACACGCTCTTCAACTGCACGTCCCCAACTTCCCATTAAACAGTGAGGAGGCCAAATAAACAACTCATATTTGCCGCTTGACTCTAAAGAAATGGTATATTGCTTTACATAGTCAATTAAACTGGCATCTACAGGCTTCCATATACCATTTTCAATATCTTCATGATTAATAGCAGTATAAGGAGCAGGATGCCCACCCTCAGCATTTACCCAAAAAAAGGGATGCGCGATGTGATATAAGGGATGACCATCTAGAGTCATATAAATTGATGATAACGAAGCTGAATATGTGTTAATAAACTCAGCTAATCTCTTACAATCATCTTGAGCATTGGTAACATAGAGGCTTCCACTAGGAGAGCAAAAATCATTTTGGGGGTCTACAAGTAATAAATTCACATTCATAGTAAAGAATATAAATAAAATGTGACTTTCTGTCAATCTAGTCACTGTAGTCAACACGCGCAGATATACATATACATTCTAAATTATCATACATTTTTAAGTACTTGAGTTGCTTACCTTTTTAAGGTATACTCACGGAATATGAATTTAGAAGCTTTTGTTTTAGGATGCGGAGGCATGATGCCACTGCCTTACAGACATTTAACCTCAGTACTAGTCCGCAGAGAAGGTGACTTGTTTTTATTTGATGGTGGTGAAGGAACACAAGTTTCCTTGCGCAGATTGAATCTTAAATGGAAAAAAATAAATGCAATTTTTGTAAGTCATACACATGCAGATCATGTTACAGGAATTCCTGGTCTTTTAATGCTCTCTTCTCAAGTGGATAGGGATGAGCCACTATACATATTTGGACCACCAAAAATAGCAGAATATATAGAAACTAGTCGCAGTGTATTAGACATGTACATAAATTACCCAATCATTGTTAAGGAAATAACTTCTCCTGGAGTTGTTTATGAAGGAGATGATTTTTATATAAGAGCATTCCCCTTAAAACATACTAAAACATGTGTGGGCTATACATTAGAAGAATTAGATAGGCCTGGAGAATTCTTTCCCGAAAAAGCAAAAGAGCTAGGAGTTCCAGTTGGCCCTCTGTGGGCTAAACTACAAGCAGGAGAGAGTGTTACAGCAAGCGATGGTGCAGTTGTACACTCAGAACAGGTTATGGGCGCTAAGCGCTGCGGACGAAAAATTAGTTATGTTACCGACACCCTTTATCTCGATAGTATTGCAAAAGAGGTGAGAGGTTCCGATTTGCTCTTTTGCGAGGGTATGTTTGAAGATAGTTTGCAAGATACTGCAATAGAAAAAAAACATATGACAGCAAAACAGGCTGCAAAAATTGCAAAAGATGCAAATGTAAAAAAAATGGCACTCATTCATTATAGCCCACGATATACAGATAAAGAACTTAAAATTTTACTAGAAGAAGCACAAAGTATTTTTAAAGAAAGTGTACTTTCTAAAGATCGAATGAATTTTACTGTACCATATGAGGACTAATTGAGAGTAAAAAAAATTCTTAACATTGCAAAACAAGAGCTTTTATGCGCAATCCTGCAAAGTTCTATAGTTGCTACGTTTATATTATGTTTTTTTTCTTTAACGCTTCCATTTTTCTTTTTCCAACCCTTTTTTATTAATGGGGTTGGATCTACTAATTTAGATTATTTTTATAATACTTTTTCATTAGTATTATGTTTTTTTATTCCTCTAATAATGTTGCATGCTTATAAAGATATATATGTAGTTTTTCCAATTAGTTCAACAGAAATAGTACTTGGTAAATGGTTTGCTTATATACAAATAATTCTGTTGTTAATTATTGCCTCGATTATTGTACCATTTTTAGTATCAAGAGTAGGTTATATTCATCTTAATAGCATAATAGTGTTTTATATAACTCTTATATGCTATTCGTCAGCTATGAGCTCAATTGTCTTATATATTTCTCTATGGCTAAGAAACATTTTTGCTAGCGTGTTAACACTATTCTTGCTATTTTTCCTAAACACATCTCATCATATTAATCAGATTTTTAA
>CAYJNB010000241.1:0-3187 GCA_964371205.1 uncultured Treponemataceae bacterium | reverse complement strand
ACAGCTGGCCCTGTTAAAAAGACACCTTTATCGGTATATCTAACTACTAATTCGCCACCTCGAACTTTTACTGTAATATCTTTGTCTTTATCGCAGTGACCAAGTAATACAGCTGCTACTGCTGCCGCACAAGCACCTGTACCACACGCAGGAGTTTCTCCATTACCACGTTCCCAAACGCGCATTTTGAGCGTATTTCGGTTAACTACTCGAACAAACTCTGTATTAACTCGCTCTGGGAATGCTGGATGATTTTCGAAAAGAGGTCCAACATGAGGTATATTAATTTTGTCAATAAAAGGAACAAAGACTACACAGTGAGGATTTCCTATAGACAAACAAGTTGCCTTATAATCTTCTCCGGCTACATTAATATTAGATTCCAAAACAACTGAAACACCCAGTTTTTTATCAGTAACACTAGGTAAGGTAGTAGGAATTTGGGCTGCGTCGAATACAGGAACACCCATATCTACAGTAGCAGAGCTTACAGCCCCATTTTGCAAGTACACCTTTACCGATTTTATTCCAGAAACAGTTTCTATTTCTACTGTTTTATCTTTTTTTGCTGCCTTTTGTTCATCGCTTAGGTTATCGTACACATATTTAGCAACACACCGAATTGCATTTCCGGCCATTGCACCTTCAGAACCATCTTGATTATAAAAATGCATTGCTGCATCTGCTTTTTCGGAAGGAGAAACTAATACTAAGCTATCAGCGCCAATTCCGCTTCGTGCAGAGCAAAGACGAACAGCCAAACCTTCGGGGTTATTCACTGATTGTTTTGCTGTATCAACAATAATAAAGTCGTTCTTTGCTGAATGCATTTTTATAAAATTAACGGTATCTCTTTCTGTACGCATACAGTTTATATCTACAACTTCTATAGATCCTGCGCTATATCTACTTTGTAAACTATTTGCAATGGCATTTGCTGTATCAATTGAAGTTAAACACGGAATATCACGCTCAACTGCCTTTCTGCGGAATTTTACACTATCTAAGGTTGGTAAACGCCCTTTTGCAGAAGTAGAAATTACATAATCAATCTTTCCACTTTCTAGTAATGTTAAGATATTATCTTCTGCGTTTTCATGAATCTTATGTACTTCGGTTACTTCCATTCCAAAGTCTCTAAGAACTTGTGCAGTTCCCTCTGTTGCATACAACGCAAAACCAAGATCATTAAAATGGCGTGCAGTATCTACTATCTCAAATTGGTCTGTTTTACGTACAGTAATAAGTACGCCACCAGAACGCTTCATTTTATAACCAGCAGCAAGCAACCCTTTGAACAAAGCTTCGTCAAGTGTACGCGCAATACCTAAAACTTCTCCGGTAGACTTCATTTCTGGTCCTAAATGGGTGTCTACATCGTTCAACTTTTCAAAACTAAATACCGGTACTTTTACTGCTACATATGGTGGTACTTTGTATAAACCAGTTCCATAACCCATATCTACTAGTTTCTCGCCAAGCATAGCACGTACAGCAAGTTCTACCATTGGAACACCGGTTACCTTGCTAATGTATGGCACAGTTCTAGAGGAGCGAGGATTTACCTCAATTACATAAATATCGTTTTCGTATACAAGATACTGAATATTTACTAAACCTTGAGTCTTAAGCTCATGTGCGAGAGCCTTTGTATATGCAATAATCTTTTCGGTTAAAATATCATTTACATTCCATGCAGGATACACCGCAATTGAGTCCCCAGAGTGAATACCTGTTCTTTCAATATGCTCCATAATCCCAGGGATAAGAATATCAGTTCCATCACAAATTGCGTCTACCTCAAGCTCAGTTCCCATAAGATATTTATCAATCAAAATAGGATTTTCTATATTTTGACGCAAGATTATTTCCATATATTCACGAATATCATCATCGTTAAAGGCAATAATCATATTTTGCCCACCAAGAACATACGATGGACGCATTAAAACTGGATATTCGAGTTTCTCTGCTGCAACAAGTGCTTCATCCACATTTAAAACGGTTACCCCTTGTGGACGCTTAATATCAAGCTTTTCTAAAAGAGCTTCAAAACGCTCTCTATCTTCTGCCATATCTATGCTGTCTGCACTTGTTCCCAAAATTTTAATGCCATTTTTATGCAAGAATTTTGTAAGCTTTATTGCTGTTTGTCCGCCAAACGCAACAACTACGCCCATTGGCTTTTCTACCTCAATAATATCCATTACATCTTCTGGAGTAAGAGGCTCAAAATAGAGTCTATCAGCAGTATCAAAGTCGGTAGAAACTGTTTCTGGGTTGTTATTGATTATTGCAACTTCATACCCAGCTTTTTTTAGCGCCCACACACATTGGACAGAAGCATAGTCAAACTCAATACCTTGACCGATTCTTATTGGACCTGAACCTAAAACAAGCACACGGTCTTTACCACTTTGATGTGTTTCTAAATACTCTGCTGCCTCATTTTGATTGTCGTATGTTGCATAAAAATAAGGAGTTTCTGCGCTAAACTCTCCAGCACAGGTATCTACCATTTTGTACACTCTCTTACGCGGATTTGCAAATTTGTGTCCAGACAAACGCTCAATAAGTGAGTCTGTAAAACCGGCTTTTTTTGCAGCAACATATAAGTCTTCAGTTAGCAGAGACTTGTCTCCTGTGGTTGCTTCGAGCTGTTTTTCAAACGAAACAAGTCGATCTAATTTATGTAAGAACCAAGGATCTATCCATGTAATTTTATAAATATCGTCTATAGTGATTCCGCGATATAGAGCTTCATATACAACAAATAAGCGCTGGTCGGTAACATCGCTTAGTCTTGCACGTACTTCTTCATCGCTAAGAGTTTCTAGGTTTTTTAGCCTACAGGAATCAAGTCCAATTTCGCAACCACGAACAGCTTTCATCAAAGCAGACTCAAAGGTTAAACCAATAGACATAACCTCTCCAGTTGCTTTCATCTGTGTGCCTAGTTCGCGCTTTGCATATACAAACTTGTCGAACGGCCATTTAGGAAACTTAACAACTACATAGTCAAGGGTTGGTTCAAAACAAGCTGCGGTCTTTTTAGTAACAGCATTTGGAATCTCGTCTAAGTTATAGCCGATTGCAATTAGAGCTGCAACCTTTGCAATAGGATACCCCGTTGCCTTAGATGCAAGAGCCGAAGAACGAGAAACACGTGGGTTAACTTCGATTACTG
>CAYJNB010000240.1:0-3191 GCA_964371205.1 uncultured Treponemataceae bacterium | reverse complement strand
GCATTGCAAGTGCTTCGCGACGACTATCACGAATTTCAATTGGAACTTGATAAGTCGCACCACCAACGCGGCGAGATTTTACCTCTACCATTGGTTTTACGTTATCGAGTGCTTTTAAAAATACTTCTAATGCATCTTTTTCTGTTTTTTCTTTTAATGTATCCATAGCTTCATACACAATACGCATAGCTGTTGCTTTCTTACCGTCAAGCATCATTCTGCTTACGAATTTAGAAATTACTAAGCTATTGTACTTTGAATCAGGAAGTATAGTACGGTTTACTGATTTATTCTTTCTACCCATTTTATACCTTCCTTAAGCCTTAGGTTTCTTTGCACCGTATTTTGAACGGCCACGTTTGCGGTCTGTAACACCAAGGGTGTCTTTTGTACCACGAATAATGTGATAGCGCACACCAGGTAAGTCTTTAACGCGTCCTCCGCGAATAAGAACTACTGAGTGCTCCTGAAGATTATGCCCGATACCGGGAATATAAGCGGTAACTTCGATACCATTACTCAAACGAACACGGGCTACTTTACGAAGCGCAGAGTTAGGTTTCTTTGGTGTTACCGTCATAACACGTGTACAAACGCCACGTTTTTGAGGACAAGACTGAAGCGCCGGTGATTTTGTACGGTTAGCTGTCGCCTTACGTCCTTGACGGATTAATTGGTTAATTGTAGGCATGTGCCTTTTCTCCTATAATATAAGTACGAATCTTTTATAATAACCGATCAGCACATCGGTTTTATCAAAAAAATAAACAACGAACGATCTAAAAAAGACCGTTCATCATTATAACAAAACAGTTTGATTATTTCAAGCCGTTAGTCATCATCGCCACTATCTTGATCAAAAGAAACATCAACAACTTGTGCATCAGCTTGCTCTTTTTCAATCTTGCGTCGTTCCAAAATCTCATGCATTTGATCATCAAGATCTGTTTCTGCATCAAATAGCTTAACGTTTCGGTATTGAGGACTACCAGTACCAGCTGGAATTAGATGCCCAATAATAACATTTTCTTTTAGACCACGTAAACTATCTGATCCACCTGCAATTGCAGCATTGGTAAGAACACGAGTCGTTTCTTGGAAAGAAGCAGCAGAAATAAATGAATCAATATTCAATGATGCCTTAGTTATACCTTGGAACATTGGATGTGCTATTGCTGGTTGTCCACCTTCTTCTAGAACACGTTTGTTTTCTTCGTGGAATTTATATTTATCTACTTGTTGTCCGTAGATAAATCTTGTATCACCAACCGCTACAATTTCTACCTTTCTAAGCATTTGGCGTACAATAATACCAATATGTTTATCGTTAATACTTACACCTTGCATTCGGTATACTTGTTGGATCTCGTCCATTAAGTAATTTTGAAGAGCATTTTCTCCAGAGATTGCAAGAATATCGTGTGGACTTAATTCACCATCACATAATTGTTCGCCAGATTCTACAGTATCTCCATCACGTACAAGCATACGCTTAGTCATTGGAACTTGATGTTCAAATGTTTTACCATATTTATCTATAACGATAACATTACGTTTACCCTTTGTAATTCCCTTGAACTGAACAGTACCAGAGATTTGTGATAATACAGCAGGTGTTTTAGGTTTACGTGCTTCGAATAATTCAGAAACACGTGGAAGACCACCAGTAATATCTTTAGTTTTTGAAGCTTCCTTAAGAATCTTAGCAATAGTTGTACCAGCTTCAATTTTTTGCTTTTCTTCAACAAGAAGATACGAACCACCAGGAAGGTGATAACTACCAATTTCGTTACCAGCTTCATCAGTAATGAGAACACGTGGTTGTTTTGTATCTAGATGAAGTTCACTAATGCGTTTTTCTATATTTCCTGTTTCTTCATCAAGCTCTTCGTTCAATGTGGAACCGGCAATAATATCTTCAAAGTGAACATAACCGTTAACTTCAGCAATAATTGGTTCAGAGAACGGGTCAAAAGTCGCAATAGTTTGATCTGTTTCTACAACATCTCCTGGCTTTACAATAACTTCAGATCCGTTTTTAATTTCGATTTTTTGCTCTTGTCCAGTTAAGTAAACAGTGTTTTCCTTAATATAAACAAATGCATTATCACTTGCTACAACTTCTTTTCCACCTTGTTCGAATAGTACATCACCACCTAGAACACGGCTTTCATTTTCAATTTTTAAAGTTGCAGTTTTATCAAACACATGTTTTTCGATTACACGGTTTACAGTCATCGAACCTTTACGTGTAAAGAGCCATGCATCAGCTTTTACGCCTACATGAGTACCAACAATGCTCTTAACCACAACTGGGTATTTTAGCACAATGCGGTTTTCTTCACTAATTTTTGTAGCAGTACCACCAACGTGGAACGTACGCATAGTAAGCTGAGTACCAGGTTGCCCAATTGATTGAGCAGCGATAATACCAACTGCCTCACCAATTTCTGCAATTTTGTTATGTGCAAGGTTGCGTCCATAACACTTACAACAAACCCCATGACGTGATTCGCAAGTAAGTACTGTACGTAAATTTACTGTCTCTACACCTGATTGTTCGATAGTGCGTGCAAGTTCATCGGTAATATATGCATTTACATCACAAATTACTTCTCGAGTAATTGGGTGTAATACTCTTTCAAGAGTAAAACGACCAACAATGCGATCGCTCAATGGCTCAATTATATCTTCCCCATCTTTAATTGCCGAATATTCAATACCGTTGATTGTACCACAGTCATCTTCGTTAATAACAACATCTTGAGCTATATCAACAAGACGACGTGTAAGATAACCAGCATCCGCAGTTTTAAGAGCGGTATCTGATAGACCTTTACGGGCACCGTTGGTTGAAATAAAGAACTCAATAACAGACAAACCTTCTTTAAAGTTCGCACGAATTGGCAATTCGATAATATCTCCAGATGGTTTTGACATAAGACCACGCATACCTGCAAGCTGACGAATTTGGTTGCGGCTACCACGAGCACCTGATGTGGCCATCATGTAAATCGTATTAAAACCATCTTTGTCGCTTTCAAGCTTTTTCATCATAACATTTGTTAAGTCTTCGTTTGTTTTTGACCAAACTTCAACTACACGGTTATAACGTTCGTCTTGAGTAATATGTCCTTGTTGGTATTGTTTTTGAATACCTTCTACTTCTTTATTTGCTTTATCCATCATTT
>CAYJNB010000239.1:0-3199 GCA_964371205.1 uncultured Treponemataceae bacterium | reverse complement strand
CGCAGTGTTTTAACCCCTAAATCTTGTAGAATTTGTGTGCCAATGTAATACTCGCGCAAATCTTCGTCGAAGCCAAGTGAAATATTTGCCTCTACTGTGTCCATTCCTTGTCCCTGAAGCTCGTATGCACGCAACTTATTCAAAAGGCCAATGCCACGGCCTTCTTGTCTCATGTACAAGAGTATTCCACGGCCTTCTGCTTCTATCTGCGCCATAGCTTCGTGTAGTTGGTCCCCACAGTCGCATAAGAGAGAGCCGAATGCATCTCCGGTTAAACACTCTGAATGTACGCGGCACAATACGTCTTTACCATCTTGTATGTCTCCTTTTACCAAAGCAACATGATGCTCGCCATTTAAGAGGTTTTTATAACCAAAGGCACGGAATTCGCCAAATTTTGTTGGCAAAAGCGGGTTTGCAACAAGCTCGACCAATTTGTCAGATCTCTTGCGGTATTCTTGCAAGGCTTTAATTGTAATAAATTTCATATCCCATTGTTGAGCAAACTCTATTAACTCTTTTTGCCCCATCATAGTGCCATCGTCGGCCATAATTTCGCAACACAACCCGCATTCGCTTAAGCCTGCAAGTCGCATTAGATCTACAGTTGCTTCTGTGTGTCCGTTTCGTTCTAAAACGCCGTTCTTTTTTGCAACTAATGGAAACATGTGCCCAGGGCGTTTAAAATCACTTGGCTTTGCATTTTTGTCTGCAATTGCTGTGGCAGTAATACTTCGCTCTACTGCCGAAATTCCAGTACCTGTATCGATGTGGTCAACTGAAACAGTAAAAGCTGTTTCGTGAGAATCAGTATTAAAAGAAACCATTTGCTTAAAATCTAATTTGTCTGCAATTTTTGCGCTCATTGGCATGCAAATTAGGCCTTTGCCATACTTTGCCATAAAGTTAATATTTTCTGTGGTAGCAAACTCGCTTGCACAAATAAAGTCTCCTTCATTCTCGCGATTCTCGTCATCGGTAACTAAAATAATTTTTCCTTGTTGTAGTGCTTCTAGAGCTTCTTCTACTGTGTTAAATGTAAACATACTATCTCCTTGTATATGGTTTAAGCTATACTTTATTTAAGGGTGTAACTTACTAAAGTGTGCTATATATTTTCCAACTATATCGGTTTCAACATTAATTGTAGAACCGATTATTTTGTCTAAAAGGGTGGTGTTTTTTGCTGTGTGCGGAATAATCGATACAGAAAAACTGTCTCGCTCAAGTTTAGAAACAGTTAGACTAATACCATCCAGTGCAACCGACCCTTTTAGAATTATGTAACGCATTAGTTCTTTGTTAGCTTTTATGGTGTACCACGTTGCAATATCTTCTTTTCTTATAGAGCTAATTTTACCGATTCCATCTATATGACCGCTTACCATATGTCCGCCAAATCTGCCGTCTGCACTCATTGCTCGCTCGAGATTTACCTTGCTTCCTACTTGCAAATCACCGAGCGAAGAGCATCGTAGTGTCTCACTCATAACGTCTGCAGTAAAGGTTTTTTCTGTAAGCGATTCTGCGGTAAGGCAAACCCCGTTTGTCGAAACACTGTCTCCAATTTTTAGGTCAGAAAAAATGAGTGATGCTTCTATGGTTATTTTGCTCGAACGTGCACCGCGTTTTACTGACTTAATGGTGCCCACTTCTTCTATTATTCCGGTGAACATGTGTATACCTCGCTTTCTATTAAAATGTCTGAATCTATATATTCTGTTTTTAGTGTTTTTAGTTTAAAAGCTTCGCGTACGCCTAACACTCCTTCTCCTCCAATTGGTGTTTTTGCAGACTTTCCTCCAAATATTTTTGGCGCAATATAAGTTTGAACCCGTTGTACTATTCCACTTTGCAGTGCAGAAAAATTGAGCATGCTTCCCCCTTCGAGTAAGATGCTATCTATTCCCAGTGCTCCGAGTTTTTGCATAAGATCGCTTAAGTCAATGTGATTGTCTTTTTGAACACAGCATAGTATTTCGCAGCCTTTTTGCTGAAAATGCTTGTGTGCTAATAAATCATTTTTGCAAGTAGCAATAATTGTACGAACTTCTTTTGCGGTTTGCACAATTTGAGAATCGAGAGGGGTTCGTAATTGTGTGTCACAAATAATACGAAGAGGGTTTTTTGTATTATTTGTATCGTTTCTAGCGGTGAGTAGCGGATTGTCGGCAAGCACTGTTCCGATTCCAACCATAATTGCAGAGTAAAATCCTCTGTCTTGGTGAACTTTCTTTCGAGATGCCTCGCAACTAATCCATTTTGACTCGCCTCTTACAGTTGCAATTTTTCCATCGAGTGTCATGGCGTACTTAAGAACTACAAAGGGTGTTTTATTTTTTATATAGTGAAAAAACACTCGATTTACTTCGATACATTCGCTTGCCAATACACCGATAGTTACATCAATTCCAGCCTTGCTTAGTATCTCTATTCCTTTGCCATTCATTTTACTGTTAGAATCTAATACTCCAACTACAACACGAGCAATACCTGCTTCTATAATTGCTTCTGTACATGGTGGTGTTTTTCCATAATGGCAACAAGGTTCGAGTGTTACATACATGGTAGCACCTTTTGCACTAAAGCCTTTTTTTGCACAGTCTTTTAACGCTTCTCTCTCTGCATGGAGTTCCCCATATTTTTTATGGTAACCCTCTGCAATAATGTTTCCATCTCGCACAATTACGGCGCCCACCATTGGATTTGGGTTTACGCTTCCTGCACCTTTAAGAGCTAGCTCCAAGGCTCGAGACATATAATTAGTATCTATTTTTGCCTGTTCTACTGACTGCTCTCTAGCGTTTGCTTTTTCCATACTTATTAAACCCTCTTTAAAATAAAAAATGCCCTTTTTAATACGAAGGGCAAAGAGAGAGACATACTTATGGATTTTATTTGCAAAAAAAAACCTGAAATGAACTAAATCATTTCAGGCAATAATAACAAATAGTAAATACACAAAATGTATCTTAAACTACTTCTTTCATCCAGACTGTACTGTCGGCTTCGGAGTTTCACCGAATCAACGCGGCCATTAGGCTTTGCTCGTGGGCTATACCACCGGTAGGGAATTGCACCCTGCCCTGAAGTGTTGTATTTATGGTGTGTTGAATAATTGATATTTTTCAACAGTTCCATTCGACTAACAATACAATAACATAATAGGATTTTTATGTCAATCATACAATTATATCTA
>CAYJNB010000238.1:0-3224 GCA_964371205.1 uncultured Treponemataceae bacterium | reverse complement strand
TATTTCTGTTTTCAAGGCGTTTTAAAAACTCTATGCTTAAGCTTTGTTGAATATCTTCCAGTAAAGCATCTGTTGGTAAAAAGATTTTTTTCTTGGCAAGGATGCTAATATCGTGCTTGGGTAGCAAATGAGATACCTTTGCTAATAAATCTATATACTCAAAATTATCTTCTGTGAGCTTGCCCTTAAATGATAACACATTGCGTTTTAATTCTCGTATTGCATCTACCATTTTAGAATTATCTTGTTCAGGGGCTTTTTTTCTCACTTCATTTTTAAGACTTTTAATGTTTTCAGAAACATCTTTGTACGGTATGTTTGGATCTAAACACTGTAATACATTAAAAGCAGTTTCAACTTTGTAAGAAATATCTTTAGTGTTTTTATTATAATAGCGAGAAAGTAGTACATTGCCTGTTCTCATAATTTCAACGATACCTTCAACAGTAGATTCAACTGCAAGTTCTAATCTTGGGGGGAGTGTTTTTACCCTTGTATATAATTGCTCATTTTGCGTAATGGTGTAATACAATTCTTTATAATCGGTATCCCAGCTTTTTTCTTCACTACCAGTTTTAGTGCCTTCTGCTTGTATGTCAAATGCTGCACTAATGTCTTCTTCTGATGAAAGTGTTTTAGTATCTCCGCCTAAGATTGCATTTATGAGAGCCATTTTAAATTGAGATATACCCCAACTTGTAACATCTTTTTGTGCTTCGAGTCTTGGAATATAATTGTGAATTTCTAATTCTTCGAAGTTCTTTTTACCAATTCTGTTTATACGCCCAATTCGTTGTATTACACGTGTTGGATTGTACGGAATGTCATAATTTATTATTATGCCAGCTTTGTGTAAATTTACCCCCTCAGAGAGTGTATCAGTGGCTATTAGTATATCAAAGTCATTTTTTGAGTCTGTTCTACCGGCATCAAAGTTTTGGAGTATTCTCTCCTTTTTGTCTGCTTTATCGGATGCGGTAAATGAAATGGTTTTAACCTCTTTTTTTTCTTGAAACTTTTCTTGAAGATAGTTTACTGTATCTGCAAACTCGCTAAAGATAATAATTTTTTTGTCTTTATTGTGTTTTAGCATCTCTTTTACTTGAGAAAAAATATAGTCAAATTTTGGATCTTCTTTTTGATCTTTCCAATCGTTTGTTATTTCTTGCAAAATTGCTACATCTTCTTTTAATGCTTCTATGAGTAATGGCTGAAACTTTTTGTTTACATCTTTTATAACGTATAAGCCTTTATCTTCAAACTTTGACAATATCTCTTTATTAAAAATGCTTTCTTCTTCTGAGTCATCTTGTGTGTTAAACACATCAGAGTCTTGCATTACATCTTCTATGTGAAGAGAGCCTTTTTTGTATACGGGTAGGTAATTATATTCTAGCCAAGACAATACATTTTCATAGCTGGTAATAATATTTTGTACCGACTTTTTAAAGGCAAACACTGAGCTTTCAAAACGGCGCACAAGAAGCTTTCGCATAAATGAAGACATATTTTGTGATGCATCGGCAATAAAGTCATCAGAGAAGGTTGTATCTTCACCGTATACTTCTTGAAACACTTCTTTTTTCTTTTCGTCCAAAATATATGCAAAGGTTTTATAGCGTATTCCTTTAAAGTGTTTTTGCACGTTTACAGAATCATCATCTTCTGGGCTAATTCTTTCAAATGTTTTAGCGTAGAGTTTTGCTAGGTTTCCTTTTAAAGTGTACTCATGAATTTCTGGGTCACGTACTTTGTTAAGTTCTATTTTTTGTTGTTCTAAGTCTTCCCTGTATGGTGTGTATTCTTGTAAGTCTGTTCGAGTACGTCTAATAATAACAGGATGAATAAGTTCTAAAATCTCTTTAGATAATTCTTTTACGGCATCTTTATCAATTTTAGTTTCTTTGCGTAATTTTTTTTGTTTATCTAAAATGGTAATAATCTTATGGCGTATGTTTTGATTATTATATATTGTTGCATTATTAAAATCTTGAAAAAGTTCTAAGAGAGAAAAAATATCCGATGATGTATTATTAAAAGGCGTTGCAGAAAGTAGGGCAACTTTATGACCCCAACAAATTTTATACAGTTCTGCATAGGAAGAGCTGCCATTATTTCTAAATCTATGTGCTTCATCTACTACAATAAGGTATTTTCGAGTAGTGTTATTATTTACAATTGCTACTGCTTCATCTAGTTTGCCAGAGCTATACACATCAAAGTTTATATTAAAATCTCTTGCGTATGTTTCCCACGATTCTTTTAAGTGTGGTGGAGAAATTATTATTGTTTTATCAATATCGCCATAGTCTTCTAAGTTTTTTGCTAAACAGGTTGCGGTAATGGTTTTTCCAAGCCCTACAACGTCTGCAATGATAACACCATTGTGGCATCGTATTTTATACATAGCATCTTTTATTGCATCTACTTGATAGCTTAAATCTACATAGTTATTTTTAGATGTACTTCCTGATGGCATAACAAGTAATTCATTGTTTTCTTTATCTTGTACATATTCAAAGTACTCGCACAATACCTTACAAAACACTTCATAGGGGGTAGGTTCAACAAGTAAGCCCACTTTTTGCTTAAAGGATGCAACTTCATTAATATTAAGTACGGCAATAGAGTCTTTCCAAAGTGTTTCAAAAACATCATAAGCCTTGTCGAATGCATCAGAATCTTCTAACACAACATTAAACTCTGTTTGACCGCCAAGCCCAGAATACGTTAAATTGCTTGAGCCTGTTATTACAATCCCTTTATGATATTTTTCTGTTTGTGGATTTTCGCAGGTTTGAAAAATATAAATTTTTGCATGGGCTGGATTTTTTGTTTGGCGTATTTCAAGGGTATTATTTTCTATTTTTTGTATAAAAAGTTTTAACAGTGCTTTTTCGTCAAATTCTTCTTGGTTAAGCATATATTGTAATTCATCTTGGCTTTGTTTTATGCGCTCATTATTTGTAGTGGATGAAGTGCTTGCAGTATAGGTGTAATATTCTTTCGCCATCTTTGCATCTATTTGCATTCCAACTAAAATGCGCACGGGTTTTTCGAAAAACTCTTTTCGAGTTTTAGGATTATCCATTAATGTTTTTAGCCCAGAAAAATATACATAGCCTACAAGTATATCAATTTTTTTTGCTTCTGGGATGTGCTGCATAGCTTCGTTTAATGTTGATTCGATATTTGTTATATACTGTGGCATTAGATTTCCTTTT
>CAYJNB010000237.1:0-3333 GCA_964371205.1 uncultured Treponemataceae bacterium | reverse complement strand
CCCCATTCAGCCATTGTTTCTAAAACCGGTTTTAGACTATAGCCCAGTTCAGTAAGTGTGTATTCAACCTTAGGGGGAATTTGTGGGTATACTTTTCTGGAAACTAAGCCGTCATCTTCCATTGAACGCAGTTGAGCTGTAAGCACTTTTTGAGACACCGTGTTAACAATGCTAATTGACTTTTTGAGTTCGCCAAACCGCTTGGTGCCTTCCATTAGGTCGCGCAAAATAAGCACTTTCCATTTATCTCCTATTAGCATAATAGTTGTTTCGACTGGGCATGGCGAAAAAGTTCTACTTGACATATTGACTAATTTCCTCTTTTTGATTTATAGTATTAAAAAGTAACTAAATAATAATAAGTTACTGAGTTTACAAATAGTGTATACTGCTATATTATTACTATGAGCTTAAAAAATCAAGATAAACTAAAAAATAACATGTAAGATAAAAGGAGAATACCATGACAATCAAAGAAATTTTTGAACACTTTGAAAAAATTGGAACCGTTGTGTTCGCCACTATCGACGGCGATATGCCTGTAACGCGTATGGCTCACTTTCGAGCCTACGACGATGAAGGAATTTACTTTCAGACAATGCACACAAAACCCTTTTACAAACAGTTAAAAAAGACCGGTAAGGTTTCGGTATGTGGACTAGCCGCAAACACAGAGGTTGAGCACAAAGACGATGGTGAATTTGGATTTGAACCGGGCTACGCAATCCGCATTATGGGCGAAGTAAAAGAGGTTCACATTGATACAGTGCGCGAAAAAGCAAAGACAAACCCACAGTTTAATCACTGTATACAGGATTACGAAAAGTACAATGCAATGGTCGCGTTTTGCATAACAAAGGCATATGGAGATGTATTCGATTATGACTTTGAGAAGAAAAACCGCGACCATAAATTACAACGCATAACCTTTGCCTATGGTGGTGCAAACGAGCCAATTCTTGGACTAACTATCGACAAAGAAAAATGTATCTCTTGCGGCAAGTGTGAAAAAGTATGTTCCTTTTCTGCCATACATAAGTCCGACGACAAATATCAAATCGATCGCTCTCGATGCGATGTGTGTGGCGATTGTTATCTAGAATGTCCCGTTAAAGCGATAGGGTAGGTGTGGTTATATATATACGTCCTTGCGGTGGCCAATTGTAAGGATAAGGATAATTATTTCTGAGTCTTTTATCTAACTTGACAACTTGTCAAAATAGACGTACTATATATGTATGAAAGCAATGACAGTCGGAAATTTAAAAACACATTTTTCTCAGGTGCTTGATGAGGTGAAAAATGGTGAGGATATACAAGTTCTTTATGGTAGGGTAAAAAAACCTATTGCAGTTTTAACTAGCTACGAGACATACAACGAAAACAAACAATCCTCTGGCATAAAAAAAAGAAAACTCGGATTGTATGAGAGTAAGGCAAGCTTTTCTGAAGTTGACGACGGAAAGATTACTGCAGAGGAGTTTTTAGGGCTTTGAAGTATTTACTTGATACGCATACATTTTTATGGTCAATTCTCGATACAGAAAAACTATCTAAAAAAGTATATGAATTAATTGAGGATGCGAACAATATAATTACTGTTAATACAATTACTTTTTGGGAACTAGCTATAAAAGAGCAATTAGGTAAAATATCGTTTAATAACATTGATATTAGGCATTTTCCAAATATTGCAAATGAATGTGGTTTTGAAGTGCAATCATCTGGTGCCTACGATTTTGTAACCTATAAAGAACTACCAATGATTCCAAATCACAAAGATCCCTTTGACCGGATGCTTATTCACACTGCTATACGAAACAATTTTGTTGTTCTGAGTAAAGATTCTTGTTTTGAACAATACAGAGAACATGGGTTACAATTGTTGTGGTAACCACTAAAATTTCTTTAAAAAGGCCTTTGTTCTGTCTTCTTTTGGATTCTTAATCAGCTCTTCGGCGCTTCCTTCTTCTACGATAACGCCACCATCCATAAAAATAATACGGTCTGCAAGGCTTGCGGCAAATGCCATTTCGTGGGTAACAACCGCCATAGTCATTTTCTCGTCGGCGAGTTCGCGAATAACTTTGAGTATTTCCGCGGTAAGCTCTGGGTCGAGGGCGCTGGTAGGCTCATCAAAAAAAAGGACTTCAGGTTTAAGTGCAAGAGCACGTGCAATAGAAACTCGTTGTTGCTGTCCGCCAGAAAGTTGAAAGGGGTAAGCTGATTCTTTTGCAGAAAGCCCCATTTTTGCTAAGAGTTCCCGTGCGGTGCTCGCGGCCTCGTCTTTTGGAATACCCAAAACGTGAATTTGTGCTTCGGTTAAGTTTTGCATAACGCTCAAATGTGGGAATAAGTTGAAGTTCTGAAACACTAAGCCGGCTTTTAGGCCTATTTTGTGTAGGGTTTGTTTATCTGCATAGTGTGGTTTTCCGTCGGCATCATTTTCTACCATTGTGTCGCCACAAATGCTTATTTTTCCGGCACTAACTGTTTCTAATTGCGTAATACAGCGCAAGAGGGTAGATTTTCCTGAGCCAGAGGGGCCAATTATGCCCAATACCTCACCTTTATTAATCGAAAGCGAAATATCTTTTATAACTTCTAAGTTGCCAAAACTTTTTTGTACATTTTCTACGATAACAATTTTTTCGCATGCTTTTTCTACTTTTGAATTCATACACTAACCCCTATAGTAATCGAGCTTTTTCTCTAGTTTCATAAAGATAGTGGAGAAAACCCAGTTCATAATAAAATAGAATACACCGGCAACAAAAATTGGCATGGTAGAAAATTCTCGGCTTGCGGCATTTTGTGCTACGCGGAATAACTCTGCAACTCCAATAACTTGGGCAAGGGCAGTGTCTTTTACGAGTGTATTTACCTCGTTTCCAATCATAGGCAAAATACGTTTAATAACTTGGGGTAAAATGATTCTAAAAAAGGTTTGCATTTTTGTAAAACCCAACACCTTTGCAGCCTCGTATTGCCCCTTTGGAATTGACTCTATGCCCCCACGATAGATTTCTGCAAAGTAGGCGGCATAGTTCAATGAAAATGCAACAATAACGGCAGTATAGCGGTCGTAAGACAGCTTGAATAAATAGTACGGTGCAAAGTACACAAAGATAATTTGCAAAATAAGGGGAGTACCGCGCGTAACTAACATAAAAAAGTTTGCGAAACTACTAACCACCTTGTTTTTTGACATGCGCGCCGCCGCCACAGGAAAGCCCAGTGGAAGGGCAAACAATAGCGTTAAAAAGAAAATCGAAAGAGATGTAAGACTCCCTTGCGCCATTGTTATAAGCAACTGTAAAAATTCCGTTCTAT
>CAYJNB010000236.1:0-3336 GCA_964371205.1 uncultured Treponemataceae bacterium | reverse complement strand
TACGGCTACTATTTGGATTACTAAAACTGTACAGGTTACCACTAGTGAAACGTGGGATGGGCAAGCTAATAGCAGGACTCACAAAGCGGTAGTAAAAAGAAATGATGCAAGTATAAGTGGTAGCGGCTCTGATTTTGATGGTTATCTTATTAACGTAACGGGGAGTAGCACAAATTTAATATTACAGAATATTACGATAGATGGGCAAGGAGGAATAACTGCCGATTTTGATGTTGATGGAGATACTGAACTTGGTGCAGGTAATATTTCAGCAACTGCTTCTCTTGTTCATGTGAATGGTGGTAATTTTAAGCTTAATAGTAATGCAACACTGCAAAACAACAAAAATACTACTAACGGTGGCGGTGTTTATATTACTAGTGGTATTTTAACCCTAGACGGTGGAAAAGTAACCGGAAATAAGTCTTTGGCACCGGACAATCTCTTAAATGGTGGTGGTGGTATATATGTTATTGGTGGAAGCTTTACCCTAAACAGTGGATATATACATGATAATTCAGCTGCTGGTAGCGGAGGTGGTGTTGCGCTTACTAGTGGCTCATTTACCTTCGAATCTGGTGGTTTTATAACAGGAAATAGTGCAGATGCTGGAGGTGGCATCTCAGTTAGGGGTGCTACTAGTTTAACGATAGGCGGTAGTATTGAAATTAGTGAAAATAACGCATCTCATGGAGCAGGAATTAATTTTGCTAGTGATAATACAAGCACGTTAACTATAAAAGGTGGCAAAATATATAAAAATATAAGTGATGCATATGGAGGCGGTGTACATTTCGGTAGTGGCAAAAATTTTACAATGAGTAATGGGTCTATATATGAGAATGAAGCCAAATACGGTGGTGGTGTATTTGTTCGGGAGGGACTATTTAAAATAACTGGTGGTTCAATAACTAAAAATGACAATACTGAATTGTACTTAGGAACTCATGGCGGCGGAGTGTACCTTCTTAATGGTGCTACTTTAGAATTGAGTGGAACCCCCATAATTGATAATAATACTTTTAATAAAAATATAGATAGCAATGTATACTTTGCTAATGAAGCCGACTCAAGCCCTGTTACAGTTGCCGGTGATTTAATACCAGATACGAGTGTAACACCTAATATTGCTCCAAGTATAGGCTTGAATCCAAAGGATACAATTGTAGGTTATATGTTAGTAAAAAATAATGCTGCATATGGTTTTGAAGAAAACTATTTTACCATGGATGATGGCAAAACAGGTAAAACTATTGATGGCAACGATTTAAAGGTCTTTGGAAATGCTTCCGAAATTTATCTTGATGGTACAAATGGAAATAATGACCATGTAGGCAACCTTTCCAGTGCCCCAGTAAAAACTTTTGCAGCAGCCGTATCTCGTCTACGTGACGGTGGTATTATATGGGTTATGGGGACAATTACTGTAAATACATCTTCTCAAGTATGGGAGACTCCAACTACATGGACTTCTGGCAACGTTTTAACCCTTAAGAGATATTATAACCCTTCGAATATAAGTAATGACTATTTTAATGGACGCCTTATCAATATTACAAATACGGGAGGATTGACCTTAAAGAATATAATTATAGATGGACAGCAAGATGTTCTTGTTGCTAGTCACGGGTCTAACATTTCTACTAATTTGCTTATTAATGTTGATAGAGGAACTCTTAATTTACTGGAAGGGTCTATACTGCAGAATAATTATAATAATTATCATGGAGGTGCGCTAACCGTATATGGCTACTCTAAATTCTTACTTGATGGAGGTGTTATTAGAAATAATAAGTCAGGTGAATATGGTGGTGGTATATTTTTTGATAGACTTAATGAATATAATTCAGGATTTGCAACATTACGAAGCGGTTCTATCGAAAACAACAGTAGTGCTTTCGGCGGCGGTATTTACGCTTACTCCAGTATTGAATTTAGAATTGAAGGTAATATATCTATTAATAATAACTCTGCAACAAAAGATGGTGGTGGCGTATATTTGTCTGCAGGAAATATAATTATGGAAGGCGGAAGTATTACGAATAACTCTGCTGTCAATGGAGGAGGAATTTTTCTAAATCTTTACTCTTCAAATGCTGATAGGTTTAGTGCAGTTACTTTTAAAGCGGGGGAAATTTCAAGTAATACAGCATCTGATCAAGGGGGAGGGGTTTTGGTAAAACGTGGAAATGTTTTTACTGTTTCTGCTGAAAATGAATCGCATGTTACAAACAATACTGCAAATGGTAGTGAATCAAATATTTATAGAGAGTAGCAGCGCCGTTCGCACCTTTGCCCCATAGGTACAACCTCTCCCTTTTGGGAGAGGCTTGCTTCTGTAAAACATCGTATCTATAACACACGATACTTGCGTACTTAGAAAAATTCGCCTATAATTCAAATAATGAATCAAAATAATCGGCGCTTTGACGCGTATAATAAACATAAGGCTCAAGGTCAATCTTTAGAAAAGGGTGAGGAAAAAGCACGCTTGCCGGAAGTAAAACCGTTTGTTCCGCAAGCTATTTCTACTCAGCCGAATGTAAAGCCTTTTGTGCCACAAAAAATTTCTAAGCAAGAAACGTTTGAAAAACAATTTCTTAAAACCACCGAAAAAGATGTCTCTTCGGCTGCAGTAAAAACTCAGTCGGTTGGGCAGCAGCCGGATGTAGGTAAAAACTCAGATTCGCTGCAATACGCACTTGATAGACAAGGGCTTATAAAAGTTCCCGATGCGATTCGAGATAATACACACCGACAAGTGGCAAAATTTTTGCTTTTAATTGGGGTAGAAGAAGCCTCGAATGTACTCAAGCATTTATCGCAAGATCAAATAGATAAAATAATTCCAGAGATTGCCTCTATTCGTCACGTGGATAAGGACGAGGCTGCAATAATTTTGGCGCAGTTCGAAAGTCTTACTCAGCGTGTGCGAGAAGGCGGAGGGGTAGACACTGCTCGCACTATTCTGGAAAAGGCATTTGGGCAAGACATGGCGCAAACCATGCTCGAAAAAACGGTGCCGTTTCCTGATGGAAAGCCCTTTGATTGCTTACAAGACATAGACAACGAGCATATTTTGCTATTACTCAAGGATGAGACGGCTCAGATTCGCGCTTTGGTGCTATCGTACCTAAAACCGGCAACCGCTGCAGAAGTTATTAATCGCATGAGTGCAGACGATAAGGCAGCTACGGTAAAACAACTTGCAAAGATGCAACCGTTGCCAAAGGATGTTGTACGTAGGATAGACCGCACTATGAGCGAAAAGGTGCAAAACCTAGAGTCGCACGACAATGGCTCTGTGGATGGGCGAAATGCACTTGCAGAAATTTT
>CAYJNB010000235.1:0-3347 GCA_964371205.1 uncultured Treponemataceae bacterium | reverse complement strand
TAAAATAACGCTATGTCGAAGTATCCTTTTGAAAGTATAGAGCCAAAATGGCAAAAGTATTGGGACGAAAATAAAACGTTCAAGGTAAGTGAAGACGAGCGCTTTGAAAAAGCACAACGTCGTTATGTTTTGGATATGTTTCCATATCCATCTGCAAATGGATTGCACGTAGGGCATCCGGAAGGTTATACCGCAACAGATATTTATTGCCGGTACCTTCGTATGAATGGATACAATGTGCTTCATCCAATGGGTTACGACTCATTCGGACTTCCTGCAGAAAACTACGCTATAAAAACCGGAACACATCCTGCCACAACAACAAATGCAAATATAGAAAACTTTACCAAACAAATTAAAGCCCTTGGCTTTTCGTATGACTGGGATAGAGAAATTTCTACGTGCGATGCAGATTACTATCATTGGACACAATGGATTTTCTTACAATTATTCAAAAAGGGACTCGCTTACGAATCACAAACACCAATTAACTGGTGCCCAAGTTGCTTAACTGGTCTTGCAAACGAAGAAGTAAAAGACGGAAAATGCGACCGCTGTTCAACAACCGTTACTCGCAAAAATATTCGCCAGTGGATTCTAAAAATCACTGCATATGCTGAACGTCTCCTCGAAGACCTAGAAGGTCTCGACTGGCCAGAATCTGTTAAGCTCATGCAAAAAAACTGGATTGGAAAAAGCGAAGGGGCAGAAGTCTCTTTTAAAATCGATGGTTTTGATGACGAACTGTTGATTTACACTACCCGTCCGGACACTCTTTTTGGTGCAACATATATGGTTCTTTCGCCAGAGCACCCTCTCATAAGCAAACTAACTACCTCAGAACAAAAGACTGCGGTAGAAACATACATCGACCAAGCAGCTAAAAAAAGCGATCTTGAACGCACAGATCTTGCAAAAGACAAAACAGGTGTGTTCAGTGGCTCTTACGCAATCAATCCAGTAAATGGAGCTAAAATTCCTATCTGGATTGCAGACTATGTACTTATTTCGTATGGAACAGGTGCAATTATGGCAGTTCCTGCACACGATGATCGTGACTGGGATTTTGCTCAAGCATTTAACCTACCCGTTATTAAGGTTGTAGCTTCTAAAGAAGAAGTAAAAGAAGCCGGTGGAATCGACAAGCTCAGTGGCGATGCTCTCGAAGCAAAAGAATGCACTATTGCAGATGGATTTACTATTAATAGCGCGCAATTTAGCGGACTTGATACAAATAAAACAAAGAAAGATATTACCGAATGGCTCGAAAAAGAAGGCATTGGTAAAAAAGCAGTAAACTTTAAATTACGCGACTGGATTTTTAGCCGACAACGTTATTGGGGTGAACCAATGCCATTAGTGCACTGCCCTGAACACGGCATTGTTCCGCTCGACGAAAAAGACTTACCGCTTACGCTTCCGGAAGTTGAAAGCTATCAGCCAACCGGAACAGGAGAAAGCCCGCTTGCAGGAATTGAATCATGGGTAAACACTACCTGTCCTACTTGTGGAAAACCAGCAAAGCGTGAGACAAATACTATGCCTCAATGGGCAGGTTCTTGCTGGTATTATTTGCGTTACCTTGATCCAAAAAATCCAAAAGAATTTGTTTCTCAAGAAGCAGTAAAATACTGGATGCCGGTTGACCTGTATGTTGGAGGAGCTGAACATGCGGTACTTCACCTCTTGTATGCTCGTTTCTGGCACAAGGTACTTTTTGACCTCGGTTTTGTAAACACAAAAGAACCATTCCAACGTTTGATCAATCAGGGTATGATTACCTCTTTTGCTTATCAGCGCAAAAATAAAACACTCGTACCAACCGATGCAGTACGAGAAGTTTCTCCTGATGTATTTGAAGAAATTGAAACAGGCGAAAAGCTTGAGCGTGTTATTGCAAAAATGTCAAAATCGCTTAAAAACGTTATAAACCCAGATGATGTAATTCGCGAATATGGTGCTGACTCAGTACGTATGTACGAAATGTTTATGGGCCCGCTCGAGGTGTCAAAACCGTGGAGTACTCAAGGCTTGATTGGTGTACACCGCTTCTTAGAAAAAATTTGGAACACAAGCGAAAAACCAATTGTTGATATTTCGCTCGATACCCCAGAAATGGCAGATATTCGTAAGCTCTTGCACAAGACAATAAAAAAAGTTACTGACGATACTTCTTCTCTAAACTGTAATACAGCAATCAGTCAAATGATGATTTTTATGAACGAAGTTTCTAAGCTCGAAAAATTACCAAAATCACTGTGGAGTGACTTTGTAAAACTCTTAAATGTATATGCTCCTCACCTAGGTGAAGAACTCTGGCAAAAACTCGGCAATACAAATACGGTTGCTTACGAAAAATGGCCACAATACAACGAAGAGTACTGTAAAGACAATGAAGTTACTATTGTTGTGCAAGTTAACGGAAAAATGCGCGATAAGTTTATGGCAGCTCCTGGAACTTCTAAAGAAGACCTAGAAAAAGCAGCACTTGCAACCGAAGGCGCAATACGCTCATTAGAAGGTAAAGAGATTAAGAAAATCATTGTTGTGCCAAATAAACTGGTTAACATTGTAGTAGGCTAATTCTAGGATGAGTATGATTACACTTGGTGCACATACTATTGATATAGATTTATTTATATTTGATAAAGATGGACTCCTATTTGACAACAACTATTTTTGGACAGCACTTTCAAGCTTGCGTGCAAGTAAATGTAAAGCTTATATGACAGATGAACAGATAATCGACTGGCTTGCATTTGTAGGAATAAGTGCAAGAGTAGAGAACAATAATTTCTGTATCGACTCAATAGATTCATCTGGCATTTTTGCAGTAGCTGCAGAACACGAAGAAATAAGCATTACAGCCGCTTTTCTTCTCCAGTGCACAAAAATGCCGTGGTCGCAAGCCCGAAAGTGTGCAAAAGAAGTATTTTTACGCACGGATGAGAGCCTAAATTTAGAAAAAGCAATAAAACCTATGCCTGGATTTCCAGACATTTTTAAACGCTTGCGTAAAGCTACTATTCCCTATGGGATTGCAACATCAGATAATAGAGATAGAGCCCTGACTACTGTTAATATGTTTGATGATGCATCAAAGCTATCATTTCTTGTTACACCAGAAGATGTTGAGCACGGTAAGCCTAACCCCGACATGCTTAAACTAATACACGAAAAGACAAAAGTTCCCTTCGAAAAAATGGCTATGGTGGGCGATTCACTGGTGGATCTAGAAATGGCTCATAGCGTAGGAGCAATTGGTATTGGAATTCCACAAGAAGAAACGGTAAAAACTGCAATGTTAAAATATTCACCATATATAATAGAAAGTTTGAATGATATTC
>CAYJNB010000234.1:0-3348 GCA_964371205.1 uncultured Treponemataceae bacterium | reverse complement strand
TGTTGCAACTTCTGCCTTAAGAATCTCGATTTCTTCGCCTTGAGCCTCTAATTCTCTAACTAATTCGCTAGAATCAAATGCTACTGCTGCAGTTTCTACACTAGTATAACTAATAGCATCTTCAACCGGTTCGTCAATGTAATACGAGTCAACTTCAGTGGTACTAGCAATTTCTTCTGTTACGACATATTCTGGTGGCAATTCTTCAGCTGGTAAGAGTGAATAACTAACAATCTCGTCTGTTATTGTAGCTTCTTCATCTATTGCTGCTACAACAGGCTCTTCAGTTAAATCTGTAGCTGAATCATCAACAAAAAGAGTTTCACCTTCAACAGGTTCGTCAATTACAACTGTCTCTTCTGTTAATTCAGTAGAATCTAAAGCTACAATTTCAACACTTTCAGGATTCTCTGTTGCAATGAGCTCTGAGTCTTCTACATATACTTCTGGTTCAGCTGATTCTTCTGTTGTGCCTTGCAGAGCATACTCTGGTATTTTTGATACACGCACAACTGAGTCAGAACCAGAAACTATGCTAAGCGCTTCTGCTGCCTCAGGTGATAAGAGAACCAGAATTCCTGATAAATCCGTATTATTAGAAATAACTACAGTTACTTTCTTTTGATTTACTGGATTATAAACTTCTACTATTTCACCTGTGGAAAACACACGACTAAGCGCATACATGCCTCTACCTGGAAAAATACCTGTACTTCCTACAGCAGCTCGTCCTTCCCAAGAAACTGTAGATGCAGAAAATGCACTGTATAACATAGTCATTATCAGTAATCCTGCTATTAGAACTTTTTTCATTCTAGCCCCCTATCCTCTTCTATAACAGTATGTATATCTGTTCTTAAAGCATTACAAATTTTTTCTAAAGCAATTCTCGTTTCAAACTCTCCATCAACAATGAGACTTTTTGGGTCTGGTGTATATGTTGATTGAGCAATTTTACTATCTCCTGAGGAATCATACAGTTCCCATTTGAACGAAGCAATATCACTTAGTTGCATTAAGTTTGGTGTATCTGATGCAGTTTTAACATATTCAACTCTAAGGCAAAGTATATAGTTTACTCTACCTTGAGATGCAAGCTTTATTAGCTTTTGAACTGTTGCTGCATCTTGTGGTTCAGTAATAATTGGTTCTGTAGAGACAATTACACCATTATCAAAAAAAGAACCAAGAAGTCCATCTTCTATAGCCCTCGACGTTGTCCTTAACTCCGTTTGTGTTGAATCATCTTGAATAAGTACAACAATAACTGAATAAGAATACATGCTTACTGAAGCACAGAGTAATAAAAACAAAATAATTAAAAACTTTTTATTCATTACTTTATTATCGGCAATTTCTATACTTTATTGAGTATTATTTGAAAATTGATTTACATATATGTATTGATATGGTATAGTATTAACGTGTTTAGAGGGGAATTATGAGTGGAAAGAATGATGTCTCTGTATATATAATTGGTGCAGGTTTTGCCGGAAAAATGCTCAACAAAGAGATTACAGCAAAAAAAACATTCGGAAAAGCTGTTGCATTTTTAGACGATGATCCTGAACTTATCGGTAAAGATATTGATGGGTTACCCGTTTTTGGGCCTATTAATAAAGTTATACCACTTTTAAAAAACACCTCTTCTGATGAAGCTATAATAGCAATGCCTACCGCCCCTAAACAACGCATAAAAGAAATATATAACTTACTTTCAACAACTTTTTTTTCTCGTATAAGAATTTTACCAAGCATTTCGCAAGTTGTAGATGGCAAAGCACATTTAATTCAAGCAAGAGAAATTGATCCTCTTGATATATTGGGTCGAACACCTTTACTTATTTCACTTAAAGAAAGTCTAGCATATTTAAGAGGAAAGCGTGTCTTAATTACGGGTGCAGGCGGTTCTATAGGCTCAGAAATTGCACGTCAGTTACTTTCTGGAGGAGCTGAGCGACTGTATTTATTTGGACACGGTGAGAACTCAATATATCAAATAGACAGAGAACTCCGTTTATTACAATCAGAAGGCGTTGGCGAAAAAGCAACAATAGTTCCTATAATCGGAGAACTAAAAGATAAGAAATACATGGAGTGGATTTTAGAGCAAGTACGCTGCGATGTAGTTTTTCATTGTGCGGCGTATAAACATGTGCCGCTTATGGAAGAAAATCCAGTTTCTGTTATAGAAAATAATGTGTTTGGAACAGAAAATTTGATTCATGCTGCAGAAAAAGCTAAGGTCAAACGTTTTGTTCTTATTTCTACAGACAAGGCTGTTCACCCTGTCTCAACATATGGTGTTTCTAAAATGATATGCGAAAAACAGGTTCTAGAGGCTGCAAAAAGAGCTGATGGAACTGAAACACACTTTATGTTTGTGCGTTTTGGTAATGTACTTGGTTCTAGAGGCTCCATTCTTCCATTATTTATGGAACAAATAAAAGCTGGAGGGCCTGTAACCGTTACGGATAAAGAGATGAAGCGCTTTTTTATGACAATCCCAGAAGCTTGTTCGTTAGTTTTAAAAACAGGTGGTGTGGGGAAAAACGGCTGCTCATACCTATTAGATATGGGAGATCCAATTAAAATTGTTGACATAGCAGAACAAACTATAAGATTCTCTGGATACGAACCTCACACAGATATACCAATTACCTTTATTGGTATGAGAAAAGGAGAGAGAACTGCAGAGCCTTTATGGACAACTGAAGAAAATCCGCAAAAAACAGAGCATAAAGGTATTTTAATGCTTAATAAACTAGATAGATTTCCATTACGAGAGGTACTTGAATCGTTACGACCAATATGCACGTACGATGAAACAAAACCAACTATGTATAGGAACAAGACTGAATTAGCACGCATTGTAGGAGCGTTTTATTGTGAATCATGATTTTATCCCTTTTCACTTGCCCTATTTGGGTGATGAAGAAGAACAAGCTGTTTTACGTGTTATGCGTTCAGGATGGCTAACAACGGGTAAAGAAGCTTTGTTTTTTGAAAAGAAATTTTCAGAAAAAACAAAATCCAAACATTCACTAGCGGTAAACAGTGCAACAAATGGACTTTTGCTCGCTTACGAGGCGTGTGGCGTTAAAGGTAAAAGTACTGCAATTCTAACCACTCCCTACACTTTTACTTCCACAGCTTCGGCAGCTTGCCATTTGGGAGCAGATGTTGTATATGCCGATATTGAAGAAAACACTTATAGCATTTGTACAAAGAGTATAGAAAAGATTCTTGAAAAAGATTCTAAAGAAAGCAAAAAAATTAAGGCAATAGTTCCGGTTCATATTGCTGGAAATATCTGTAATATGAAAGAAATAAATGAGATTGCAAAAA
>CAYJNB010000233.1:0-3370 GCA_964371205.1 uncultured Treponemataceae bacterium | reverse complement strand
AACCCACTACCTGCACGTTACGAATGTGCTGCTCTGCCAGGTGAGCTAAGTTGGCGTTTTTATTAGGTTAACTTAGAAAATTAAAAAATGCAAGAAAAATTTGTTGAGTTTTTTACCAGACTATTGTGTATTCTGTTGTTTCTAGGTTTGTTAAAAAATGTGAGAGGCTAAAAACAAAGATTGCTTGTGTATGAGCGTATTCTATACTTGCAGCCTTAGAGGAATTAAGAGAGTTAGGAACTACTTCTTTATTTGAGCTGGTTATTTTTTTAATTGGTTTAGGAGTTTCTATATTTAGGGCTATCTTAGCATTTTGCAATTCTAATGCAGCTGTTTGTCCATAGGCTGCGCTTATTAAGAATAAGTATTCTTCTTCTGAGAGTTTTTCTCCAGTAAAAATGGGTGCAAAGAGAAGCTCTAAATACATTGCTGTTTCTGGGGGCATTAGGGCTATAACTTTTTGTATGTTTTGTGGACTTAAAACAAGCTTTAGCTCTTGTTCTTCATCTGTTTCATTAAAACTTAAAAAATCATTTGGATTATTAAGTAGATTTTCAATAGTAGGCGTATTTGCTCGTAGCAAAAGAGCTGTTTTTGAGGGAAAAGAAATCTCTTCAACTTCCAAGTTTGAATGAGCTAAAGATGAGCGTATTTGAGACTCGTCAAAAAGAGAGGTGTTTGCATCTGTAAAGCCAAAAGCTTGCAAAACAGATTGAATAACTGCTCCGCTGTCCATAGAAAACGCTATATTAGCAGAGGTATCTTCTTGTATGGTTAATACAGCTCTAGGAGAGCAAGATAAGAATAACATGGTGATTAATATACAAATACATATTTTTTTCATTCGATTGTCCTTATTCTATAAAGTATTATGAGTTGGGAAAAGTTACTTTTAATCCGGTAGAAAAATTCATTTTTTCTGGTGCATAAGAAAACCACTGAGAAAAATCATTGATGTCGTATGCAGTGTATGAAAAATCTTGAGTAAAATAGAGTTTTAAGTTTTTATTGCTATATAGTTCTCTATTCCAAGAAATGCCCATGTAAAAAGGTATATCTATATGAGCTTCTGGGATAGGAGAAATACCCACCATAAGCCAAAAGTTGTTCTTTAATCCAATTCCTAAAAGAAGTGGAAAGGAGAGTTGTTCAAAATTTGAATCATAACGTATACCTGCAGTTAAACTCATTTTTTCGTTAAAAAGAGCTCCCCCGTATATATTAAATCCTGTTACCCTAGGGTTAAATCCTTTAGCGTCAAAAAAGAACCAAGCTCCGTTAGCTGCTGTTAAAAAAGATACGTTCTTAAAAGTGTTAACACGAACGCTTGATGCGTCAGAAGTGGTAATGTCTTGGTTTGTTTGTCTGCTTTCGGACTCAGAATCTTTAGCATATTGTTCTCCACTAGCTTGGCTAGAGGGTAAAAATCTACCAGAACTGTAGTATGTTCTACTCCAATAGTTTTCGCTTAAAGAAGAAAGGATAACACCTGTGTTCGGTCCATCACTTGCTGCATGAATCATTTGGTTTCGTCCGGTATAAATACCTACATGAGTTACAGAATTGGATGATGCAGGTTTAAAGAAAACAAGGTCTCCAGGTTCAAGTTGGTCTCGTGATATAGGAGTGGCAAATGCATACAGCTGTGTAGATGTTCGCGGCATAGACATTCCTATCGAGTCTTTTACAACAGTAAATATAAAACCTGAACAGTCCATACCAGAACGAGATGTTCCTCCATATTTATAGGGTGTTCCAATAAACGTTTTTGCATACTCAATTATAGCTGTTCTTTTTTGCTGTGCATCTAAGGGAGTTTCTTGCGCAAAAAAAGCAAAGGAGAAAAATAAAAATAGTAAAGTGAGAAAAAGATTTTTCATTATAGTACAGTACAATTTCGGCAAAAAACAAACAAGTACATAGATATTTTTTTTGTAAACTATTGTAAAAAATAGACTTCGTATAAAGTATAATTATTGCCTTTAAAGAAAAAAAAGAATACACTTACTATAGGGCTGTATCAGACTTTAAAAAAGAGGTTCAAATGAATAAAAAAGTAAAGACACTCGCACTTATGTTGTGTCTCTCAGCAGTAGTATTTGCTCAAGAAACAGTTACGCTAACTGTTGATGAGGCTGTAGAACAAGCTATAGAAAATAGTCGCACCTTAAAATCTGCAACTATAGATTTAGAAATTAGTAAGCGTGCAAGAGATACATCATGGGGGTATTTTTTTCCCACAGTTAGTGCAAATGGTACTTTTGCTCGGTCAAATGAATTAACAGATAACCCGTTTGCTCCAAACCTAAATCCCACAGAGAGCGATCACTGGTCTGTATCAACAGGTCTTTCTGCACAACTGAATTTATCTGCTGCATTAGTAAATGGCATACGTTCAAACTATATAAAGTATGAGGGTGGATTAATTTCTTGGGAAGATGTATTACGTCAAACTGAAAGAGATGTGCGAAAAATGTTCTACAACATTTTATTGCTAGAAGAAAATCTTCAATTACAAAATGAATCATTAGAAAATGCGCTTGAGAGATGGGAACAGTCACAAATAAACTACCGAAATGGGCTTGTGTCTGAATTAAACGTACTGCAAACACAAGTTTCGTATGAATCACTTAAACCAGCTATTTTGGAAATTGAGGCTGGAATAAAACAACAACTAAGCATGTTTGCTTTTCTTATAGGTTATCCGTATGGAACAGATATTGTGTTAGAGGGTAAAATTGACCCTGTATTTTATGATTTGAATGAAAATGAAATTGTAACTACGTATACAGATAATAATCTTGCTCTTCAAGGATTATCAAAAACTATAGAAGCAGGAGAGCTAGGTATTAGTTCTTTAAAAATGGGAACCTATTTTCCGACGCTTTCTTTTGCATATTCTTATGCCCCGGCTCTTTCTGATATAGAAGCAGAATGGGCAAATGGTGATAACTGGAGCGATACAGGTAGATTTACTGCAACTTTGTCGTGGACTTTAAGTAATATGCTGCCATTTTCTTCAAATATGGTAAACATAAAAGATCAAGAAGCCGCTTTGCGTCAAGCAGAATTACAATACGAGGAAGCACGAGATAATATAGAGTTAGGAATCTCAAACTATATTGATACTATGGAAAAATCTAAGGCTTCTATAGAGGTTCAAACCCTAAATATGGAAGTTGCTCAAAAAGCTTACGACTTAACTCTCGAAGGTTTTAATGCTGGTACAATAGAGTTGCTTGAATTGAGAGATGCTGAACTACAATTAAACCAAGCAAAAATTGGTATATTAGAACAAGAATTGAACTACTTGCTTGCTGTTCTTGATTTAGAGTACTCTATAAACGATAGTTTAGAAAATAAATAAGAA
>CAYJNB010000232.1:0-3382 GCA_964371205.1 uncultured Treponemataceae bacterium | reverse complement strand
TGCGAGAGCAGTTTACAGATAATTTAATATCTCTATCAAAGCCCTTCTCTCTCCAAGATTGCAGGGTTTTACAAACAGTTTCGCATACAAATAAATCTATCTTAGAAATTATACCTTCTTTTTCATAAAAAGGAATAAAAGAAATGGGTGCTTGAGCAAAACCATCAGCATCTTTTCGTCTAATAAGTGCTTCTGCTCCATCAAACTCACCCGTTTTCATATCAATTTGAGGTTGCAAGAATACTACAAATTTTCCATCATTAATTTCTCTATCAAGATTTTCAGAAAGAATAGCCGTATACTTCTCCCCATCAGAAAGATTTGCATAACTTGTAGAGTCGGAGCGTGCCTTATTCCATGTAAATCCAATCGAGACAGTAAAATCTTTTTCTGCTAAAACCCTCTCTTTTAAAGCTCCAATTTTATCTTCAAATTCTTTTTCTTTAATATCTTTTTTAAGAACAATAAACTCATCTCCACCAACCCTATACACATCTTTTGCAAAAATATCTACTAGAATCATTGCAAGACGTTTAATTATTGTATCTCCGTAATCGCTTCCTTTTGCATCATTTATAGATCCGAGACCCTTAATATCTATATAAGCTACTCCAAGACTCCTAATAGGTTGTGTCTCAATTTCAGTTAAAGCTTTTCTAAAGCTATGACGATTTTTTATTTCTGTAAGTGTATCGTAATAACTGAGCTTATGCAGTTCTGTAAGCAATTCTGTTTCATCCAAAAAAGTTGCTATAAAGCGAGCTGCAGAGCGTAGAATTAAGGTCTGTTTTTTGTGTCGTTTAGGATTATCAACTCCAATAAAGCCCGTTAAAACACCGCTAGAGTCTCTGAGCGGAGCAGTTATTAACGAGGTAATTCCTTGCATTGCAAGCAATTCGTATTCAGGCGAATCCTTAGATACATCATCGCCCAAAGAATCAATGTAAAACTCTCCAATTTCTTCGTACTTATCATACCAAGTTTGCAAATCGTCTTTGGGCACGTTTTGTAAATTATGTATTTGAGGTTCTGCCCCAATTGCACACCATTCATGTGTATTATTGATTAGATCAGTATATTTAGAAAGTTCAAATATATAAGCACGTTCTGCATCATGATATTTTGCAATTCTTGCAAGCAAGGTATCGATTGAAACATGAGGGTCTTTTCCCGAGTGTAGCGTATCTATACAATCAAAGAGCAAGCTTTCTTCCTCTAACTTTTCTTTTAACTCATTTTCTAAAGATACTACCTGAGTAATATCTGTAGCTATCTCTAAGCGTGCAAGTTTTCCTCTTATTGGAACAAGTTTATCATTTAACAAATATGTTTTATTAAAAAGCGGGTTAAGATATGTCCATTCGTAAAAATCTTTTTCGTTCAGTAGATGATTTGTACAAAACTCACATGGAGCGGGTTTTCCTTGCAAAAGCTCATAGCATTTTTTTCCCTTCCATTCACTTTCTGGGGGATTACCTAATATGTTTAATATACTATTGTTTAAATAATATATCTCGTATGTATCAATGTCTGAAATATAAACCAAATCTTCTGCACTCTCTGTTACAAAGGCAGAAATTTTATTGTATTCGGATAGCTGAGAGAGCTTTTCGCGTAAATGCTCTCCTTGCAAGATAACAGAGAAAATTTTTGAAATAAATTGTAAGGTGTCTATCTCTCGAGCACTCCAAATACGTGCTGCAGAACAGTCATCTAATCCAAGAAAGAATGAAACATAACCGTCTTTACTTACTTGGGAGTGCACAAAAGATTTTATGCCCTGTTTTGCCATTTCTTGATATGCAGCATCAGTAGTGAATACAGCCCTCAAATCATTTGAATATATAACACCATCTTTTGCACTATCAAAAAGATCTTGATAAAAGGATGCTGGAGTATTTTGT
Source organism: uncultured Treponemataceae bacterium (assembly GCA_964371205.1). Lineage (GTDB taxonomy): Bacteria > Spirochaetota > Spirochaetia > Treponematales > Treponemataceae > CAYJNB01. The sequence continues at coordinate 1,478 of CAYJNB010000232.1, read as the reverse complement.
AGATTGTTTATTTCTTTGCTTATATCTTCTTTACACCATTCAAAGGTATTACTATACGTTTTACCCTTATCAACTGACTCAAAAATAAAACATCTATCTGCAGTAAATTTCTCGCAAATATATTGAAGGGCTTTATTTATAGAAGCAGTATCTCCGTTACGCTCATAAAGAATATGAAAGACAGAGGAAATTAAACTATAGTCAGCATAAGATCCAATCGCCGAATCATCTAAAGCAAGCTCAGTATTATTGTTCATCAATGTATTCCTAATCTCTCCGAATATAGTTTACCACACAAAACAGTTTATTACAATTATTCTATATAAAAATGCCGACAAAAGTTTTTATTACAGCTTTCTCTTTATACATCGCTATATTCAATTTCTACAAGTTCAATTTTCTCAGAAACAAACACAACTTTACCAGCAGTTAAATCCATTAAAAAATGTTTAAGTTCTTCTTTTTGATTAGGAGAGCTTGAGATAGAAAGTAAAACATTTTCTATATATTCTGATTTTAAAATCGTAAATGCCGTTTTACCTATTTGGCTTTCAATTTTAGAAACTGCTGCATAATCCACTTGTATAGTTGTAACCAATGTTTCCTTAATTGCAAGAAGCCCTGCATTTTCTAGTGCAGTGCTAACACTCTTTCCATATGCACGAATTAATCCGCCGGCTCCCAATTTTATACCGCCAAAATAGCGCGTAACAACGGCAACTACATCTGTAATTCCCTTTTTTTTAAGCACTTCTAGCATGGGTACTCCAGCAGTACCAGAAGGTTCACCATCATCACTTGCTTTTTGAAACTGAGATTTTTCGCCAATTATATATGCACTGCAATTATGGTTTGCCTCTCTGTGCTGCTTCTTCATCGCAACTATAAAATCTTTTGCTTCTTGCTCACTTTGCACACGCTGAAGCACACAAATAAAACGTGACTTTTCGATTATAATTTCGCTCTCATAGTTATTTTTTATTGTTAAAAAACGAATTTCGTCCATGATTCCTGAGTATACCATATTTTGAACTTATTAACAGCCTCGTATCGAAATATTAGCAACGCTGCTCAGTGGTGTGCGGAAGCGCCGAGCGCTCCTCGCTTCATAATTGCTAAGATTACTTACTGTCTTATATTGGTGCAAATATGAGTTGGAAGCACAAGATTAATACTCTTACAAACCGTCGAAGCTCTGCGCTTCCGCACACCCCTTACAGCGCTATTCATTTTTTGTACGAGGCTGTTAATAGATTCAGTTAATCGTTAAAAGTTACATTTACAGGTCCGATTGGAAAAAGCAAGCAAAGCTGTGAATGATAACCATTATTTACAAAGAATCATTTATAATGTATAATTATTTATTGTAATACGTGACCGTAGACTTTTGTTAAACGGATATTAAGATACAAAGTTGGAAATATGATTTATACAGATACACGTGATTCGAGCGTAGAAGCTTCATTTAAAACTGCCGT
>CAYJNB010000231.1:0-3392 GCA_964371205.1 uncultured Treponemataceae bacterium | reverse complement strand
TTTTATTATCTGACATACATACAAACTACCACGAAAAGGCATAAGTTTCAATCGGTGTAGAAATTCAAATGAGATCTCTATTGTAATAAAGTATTCGTATTTTATAGTCGGCTAACGGTTTTACATCTATAAGATTTGGTATTCCTGCAAAACTTGAAATTAATGGCATTATCTTTACCCTTTTAATAAGACTAACTCACTAATAATCATCTTGTCAACTTAAAATGAAAATCCAACTCAAAATTAAAACCACCCCCTACCCGTTTTACGTTTATGTTTGTATATTTATATTAGCTAGATTTTAAATTATTTTAAGGGACTAGTTATGCCGAATAGAAAACGACCGACTATTTTGTCAACGCTGTATGGGAATGAAGTTCCACCTCAGGTTCTAAAAAGTGCCGAAAAACGCTTTCAGAAATATGCAAAGAAATTTGAATATAGTCCAGATAATTTTCCTACTTTAAAAGCCTACTCAATCGGTTCAGGCTTTGAAGATTTTAGATTACAAACCATTCTTGATGATGAAGTTGATCCACAAACAGCAAAAGAAATTAACACAGAGAAAGCAGTTACCATAGGAACCATCCGCATGGGATTTGGACATTGCCGCATTGCACTTGCCCTTGCCTCTGCAGCTCATGCACTCGGCTATACGCCGTATTGGATAGACTTACTTTCTTTTCCGAACAACGCGGCAACAAAAACTATTCGCCACATGGAAAATCTTTATAATCTAGGTTCACGAATTTCTCAACGTTCAAAATTTTTTAATAAATACATATGGGAATACATAACCTCCTCTGCAGGGCAAAAGCTCACCTTTACCGCAAAAGAGCGTTCCACGGCTCGTATTTTTTCGCCTATTTTTACCACCCTCGATAATAACATGCCGTTTTTAGCTACCCATCCATGGGTAGGTCATGGAGCTGTTAGCTCCGGAATGAAAAACGTTGTTACTGTTGTTCCCGATAATTTTCCGCTCGCCTTCCACGTAGTACCCGGAAGCGTGCATACTGTTCAGTCACCTTCGGCATACATGGGCTACCGAACTTTTAACGACATGGACACCTCCATTCACTTTAAGAACTGTATGCCTAAAGAAAACATCGTTGAAGTTGGGCATTATATTGATCATGAAATTGTTTCAAATATAGAAAAAGATTGCGCCTTACGTCTTAAACGGATAAAGGATAAAGATACACGTCGATTCTTACTTACCATGGGCGGTGCTGGAGCCCAAGTGTTGCGATTTGCAGATATAATTATTTCTAACCGCAGGGCAATCGAAAAGAAGCAGGCTGTCTTTTTTATTAACATGGGAGACCATAAAGGGCGCTGGAATGATCTAAAAAATAGTTTTGAAAGTAATGGCGTTGAATACATTTTACATAATGATTGGAAAGAAACTCGATCCTTTATCGACGAGCATCGCGAAAAAGCTCCAAATGGAGTGCACGTCTTTTTGCACGACAATTTTTATGCTGCCATTTATGCAACAAACCTGCTTATGCGAATAAGCGATGTTATGATTACTAAGCCAAGTGAACTCTCGTTCTACCCCGTGCCAAAACTCTTTATTCAGCGTGTTGGCAAGCACGAAGCCTGGGGGGCAATCCGCGGTTCAGAAATAGGTGACGGCACCATAGAAACAGAAAACAATCATAGCATGCACAAGGCGCTCAAACTCCTTATCGAAGAAGATGACTTGCTCGAAATGTACTGCAACCACATTATGCAAAACCACAAAATCGGTATGTACGACGGTGCCTACAAGGCAATACAAAAAGCGGTGGAAATGTCAGAAAAAAATCGCTAATATATAATTAGCGATTTCTATTGTAGCTAGTAGTTATTTAATAAGTTTTCCGACAGCGGTTAAACCTTTAATTTTACCTGCTCCATGAGGAGACCTCTTAATAGCATTTGTAATATCAGTTCCTGCCATTTGGCCACCATGTGTGCCCGATTTCCATTTTGGATGATTAGTTACATCGTATACAACTCCATCATACGCAATATAAGAGGGCATTCCATTTTTGCCATTATAGGTTGAAAGCTCTTGTACAGTAAATTCTTCCATTTTTTTTGATGCACCTGAATCTGCATCTGATGCTAAAACAAAACCAACTGCACTAAACAAAACAAACAAGATTAAAATAGTCTTTTTCATGTAAAATCCTTTTCGAGTATACTACTCTTGATGTAAATATAAACCATTAACAATGTCTAGTTTAAGTGTAAGAGCTGACTCTATATTTGTCAACATATAAAAGCTATAAAGAAATGCCAGGCTAAAAAAATTACTGCTAGTCCTTGATTTTTCAAAGCATTTCTCTTGATAGGTAGGCTATTTTTTACTATACTTTGAATATGAATAATTTTGTGCACTTACACGTACATACAGATTTTTCTCTGCTCGATGGAGCAGCGTCGGTTAAGGCGCTGGTAAGTCGTGCAAAGGAGCTGGGACAAGAGGCATTAGCAATTACCGATCATGGCAACATGTTTGGTGTTATTCGCTTTTTTAAAGAGTGTAAGAATCAGGGCATAAAACCAATCATTGGCAGTGAGTTCTACGTTGCGCCGGAAGGAAGAACCATACGCAAGGGAACAGAAAACGGGAACCGCTATTATCATTTGGTACTCCTTGCCAAGAACGAAGAAGGCTACAATAATTTGATGAAGCTTTCTTCTGTTTCGTACATTGAAGGAATGTACTACAAACCACGGATTGACGAGGAGCTAATTAGAGCACACTCCGGTGGACTCATTTGTCTTACTGCCTGTATTGCCGGCGAGTTACCGACCCTGCTTATGGAAAATAAAAATGCCGAAGCAGAGGCTTTTATTCATAAATACCAAGAGATTTTTGGTAAAGATAGTTTTTATATTGAATTACAAGATCACGGCATTCCGGAGCAAAAGCAAGCTGCCGTAAAACTCATAGAAATTGCCGAGCGCATGAATGTGCCTATGGTAGTTACAAACGATATTCACTATTGCAATAAAGAAGATTTTATCGGCCACGACGTATTGCTCTGTATTGGAACAAAACGAACCAGAAATGAGCCAAACCGCATGAAGTTTTACGGTTCTGAGTTTTACCTTAAAAGCGGTGACGAAATGGCTCAATTGTTTCCAAGTCATCCGAGCATGCTCGAAAACACCGTTAAAGTTGCAGAAATGTGTAATTTAGAGATCCCTCAGCCGGGGCCAATTCTTCCTATCTATGAATTTCCAAAAGAGTTTGCTAATAAAGAAGAGTTTTTTCGCCACCTTATTTTTACCGGTTTAGAGAGTCGTTACGGAGAAATTACAAAAAAAATCGAAGACCGAGCCGAGTTCGAAATGGACATAATTATGAAAATGGACTTTGTTGGCTATTTTCT
>CAYJNB010000230.1:2673-3440 GCA_964371205.1 uncultured Treponemataceae bacterium | reverse complement strand
TAAAAAATCGCTACAATGTAGAATACATCTAAAAAAAGAAATATGCAAGATAGTGTTTAGTTTTGCATGCTATTTTTGAAGAATTTTGCGGTGATTTTTTACATTGAAAATACGAAAAAGCAATTAAGCGTTTTCTACTTCTTCTAATTCTTCCAGTTCTTCTATTTCGTCTTTTTGTGGTTGGACAGTCTCACTTGTTGAAACAAAATCGGTATCTATTGGAAGTATGCCTTTAAAAGCTTCTTCACTTATGGGACGACTAAATAAAAACCCTTGTGCTGTATCACATTCATTTTTACGTAAAAAATTTGCTTGCTCTTCAGTTTCTACACCTTCGCAAACAATGTGTAGGTGTAGATTCTTTGCCATAGAAATAACAGATGATAGCACAATGCGCCCTCTATCTGTTTCAGCGGCGTCACTTAAAAAAGCTTTATCGAGTTTTACAATATCCACCGGTATATGACTCAAAAGATTTAGAGAAGAATAACCTGATCCAAAATCGTCAATCGCTATGGCAAAGCCTTTTTCTCTCAGCTTAGTAAGCGTATCGGTAAAAGAATTATTATTTGCATTGAAAGCACCTTCGGTTAATTCAACCTCAACTAAATGTGGAGGAATACCATAGAGATCTCGCACCTCTACTAGTTTTTCTACAATTTCAGGGTCGAGTAGATGCAAGCGCGAAAGGTTAAAAGAAACTGGTACCGGTTTTAGTCCCGCCTTAATTTGTAAGTTGATAGCCTTACACACCTGCTCATACATGT
>CAYJNB010000230.1:0-2646 GCA_964371205.1 uncultured Treponemataceae bacterium | reverse complement strand
CAAAAATTCACCACTAGCAAGAGCCCCTTGCATGGATGTTTCTATTCTATTACGGAAAAGAAGTTTTTCGAGCATTATATTCGAATAGAAAACGTAGGTACTGTCGAATCGTTCTTTTTCTGAGCGCATGGCTATAAGAGCTCTGTCACTTATAAGTGACGGCAGAAGTGTTGTATCGTCAATTACATACACTCCCCATGAAAGAGAAGCCGAAAAAGCTTGCGTATGCTGATTAAGAGCTACAATAATACTATCGTTGCACTCTTTTAGCCTTTCCAGTAAATCTTGAAATCCGGTGTTTTTTATGAGCAATCCAAAAATATCACTTGTTATGTGTGAAGCAAACTCACCTTCTTTAGTAAAAGAACAAAGTGTATTACCCAGCGTAAAAATAATTTTATTTGACTCATCAACGCCAAAGTTTTCTTTCATCATTTGAAAACGATCAATATCTACTGCAACAAACACATAGTCGGTACTTTCTGAAACCGCAAGGCGTTGATTTAATACATCTTGCATTTTTTTCCAACTGGTTATACCTGTTACTGGATTCAAATTTTGCAAAGATGCTATGTGTGTTTTTTGAAGAACAAACAGAACTATTCCGGTTATTAAAGAACAAAAGAGAAACACTATAAAAATATGCATCGACACGTGAGTGGGTTGTGTAGAGTTCATATAATGAAAGGCTAGAGCAAAAAGAATAACAGAGAAAAAAACAAAAAACATGAGACAAATACGTTTTAAAAAACCATATTTTACTTGCTTATTTTCTATTGGCATATCTTTCCTCTATCTAAAATTACTTTCGAGCTACCATCGTTGTATATTACAGTAATGGTAGGCATTTTAACTACACCATCTAAGTGAATAAGAGATGGGGCATCATCATCATAATTTGCACCAACAGCAAAATGACAAGTTTCAAATGCTTTTTCGTCCTCGAGCATATTTCCACCAATAATGGCAGCAGGGTTAAGTCCTATACCAAGTTCGCCAATATTGCGTGCATTTTTTTTATATAACTCTCCCATACCTTTTGGCAGAGCGCCCTCTTTTTCCATTTTAAGCGCAGTTTCTTCTGCTTCGGTAATAGTTTTTAGCAAGTGTTCTGCTTCTTTTTTTCCCTCGATTTTGGTTATAAATCCATTCTCGACTGTGCAAATAATTGGATCGTTAATTATTTCGTCACACTCTTTTAGACTCATAGACCCATCAAAAGCAATAATACCCTGTGTCTTTCCAACAACGGGACTAATAAACACTTCTCCGGCGGGAATATTACCACCGCTTCCGGCAGTTCTAAAATTGCCATCATCTTTGCGTACAGGACGTCCAACAACGTCTATGGTTACATTAGTACCACTTTCTGATTCAACATGTATCTTTTGTGCACCATCCAATGCGCTTTCAAACTGAGAACACGTATTTTCTAATTCTGCATAATCAATTAGCGCTGCACGTATAAACATATCAAGTGTGATTCCCGGAGTCCACACAGCTCGCATGCATTTTTTTCCATGTAGATTGTAGTCAAAGCGACTATCGTATTTTGATCCATCTTCCATAACAATTGGTTCTGCAATAAGACGAGCATCCTTACCAAGCTTATTATGAGAGATAGAAAAGAAAACATCTGGCTCACTATCTAAGGCACTTAATACGGCAGGCTCTGCTGTATCTAACAGTGTTTTAGTTGGCTGGAGAAGTAGAACAGGGCTTGCTCCAGCTTCTACACAGGCTTCATAAAGCAATGCACCTATTTGTGCCGTGTCGGGATCTGGGTTAGTAACAATTACGACCTTTTCCCCTTTTTTTACTGCACAAACTTCTTGGACTACTGCGCGAGCAGCCTTAGAGGCTTTTTCTTTTATGTCAACATTTTCCGTAAATAATAAACTCACCTATTTAGCATACACTTGTCAAATAGATTTGTCAAGATTTTAAAACAAAGCAAAAAACGTCATTTTACTATAGAAAGATATCTTTTTCTCTACTATACTTTCTATGATTTTGTTTACTATTTTGGAGAATGTATGCAGATTTTACCAGTACTATTACTTGTAGGCGGAGGCCTTTGTGCTTTTTCGCTCTGTGGCGGATTTTATCTTTTTAAAAAATCCTTTGAGCGTAAACCAGATTCTAGCGAATCATTCGAGACAGATCTGCCGGATGTAAACTCTGAAATTGCAAGCCATACAAAAGATCCGCTTGTTATGAAACCTTTGCAAGGCGCCAAGAAAGCGTGGCTTTCAGAAGAGTTCGAAACATGCACAATACAATCATTTGATGGGATACCGCTGGTTGGCTATTTTAAACAGGCAGCTAATAAAAAAACAGTAGCGATTCTTGTTCATGGATACGCAGATTCCGGAGCGGGTAGTGCCTATCTTGCAGCAGAATACAATACACGCGGAGTAAGCACCCTGAGCCTAGATAATCGAGCCCACGGCAAGTCCGGAGGAAAATATACGAGTCTTGGATATAAAGAGGGCAGGGATATTTTGCTTTGGGTTGATTATTTAAAAATAAAAGTAGGCGAAGATTGCAAAATTATTCTGCACGGCACTTCTATGGGAGCTTCTTCAATATATTCATACATGGGAAAAAAAATTGCACAGTCCCAATCCAAAAATATATTGTGCG
>CAYJNB010000229.1:0-3451 GCA_964371205.1 uncultured Treponemataceae bacterium | reverse complement strand
TCATCATATCGGCATTAATTATCTCGGTCATACAAATCTTATTTATTTTTCGTTTCTTAATATCAAGCTTAAATTTTTCATATCTAAAAACATTATATTCAGGATCAACTTCGTGTAAGTTTATATAATGAGCATTCTTATTTTTAGAAACCCCAGCGCATTTCATAGAAGGTTATTCCTCTTCCTTTTTTAGCGGATTAACTACACGTGCTTTTAACCTTGCCTGTTTAATAGCAAGTTTATTTTCGTACATTTTTTTATCTACGGTTTTAAAAAAATCGTTATACTCTTGTAATGTTTTTCCTGTAAAATGACCATACCCAAAAGCAAGTGAGAATTTTATGTCATTTTTATCAGTAATTTTATCAACTTGTTTAACAATTGTTGAAATAGTTTTTTTAATGTTTTCTTCTGAGCAACCTTTTAATAATGAAACAAATTCATCTCCTCCAACTCTGAATGTTTTACCATATTGTTGAAAGTTTTCGTTTACAGAGTAGTATGAGTTACGAATTGCATTATCGCCTTCCATGTGTCCTAAGGTATCATTTATGAGTTTAAGATTATTCATATCTGCGATTATACACCAAATATCTTTTTCTTCATTCTCATCTGCAAAAATATCGTTTAGTTCTTCGTGATACGCTTTTGTATTAAGGCCTCCAGTCAAAGTTTCGCAAAAAGAATATTCAAGCAGCATATCTTTCATCTTGTTAGCTACGCTTGCGATACGTCCAACTTCGTCTTTTGAATACAGTTCGTCAGGAATTTTGATTTTCATATTGCCTGTATCAGCTATTTCGGACATGGCCATTTTTAACTTTATTAAACTAAAACTCATATTTTTAGAGAAGAATTGAATAAAAATAATTACAGCTAGAATTACTAGTAAATTAACCAGAATTCCAGAAATTATTATGTTTGATATAAGTTCTTTATTTCTTTCTAGAGCAACATTTAGAAGCTTCTCTTCTTCGTTTGAGTAATCATCAATGCTTCCAAAGAAGTCGTTCGCTATTGGAGTAACTACTTGCAGAGCATAGAGCGCATCTTCGTATGCACCTCCTCCTATCCAAATATCAGCAGACAATATCATACTTTTTTTATAGACATTTTTTTCTTCTATGATTCGGTCAAATTCAGCAAGCTGTGAGCCTTTTAAGAACTTCGAAAATTCATTCATCCTATAATCAAGTTCATCAAAGGCTAGAATGTATTGACGGTATAGTTCGTTTCGGTCCTCTGCATTTTCGTGCAAGAGAATATCGCGACCCAAGACACGGCATACATACATGTTTCGTATAATAGCGCTTAGTTGCTCTTTGTGTCTTACATTATCTTCAATAATGCTTTCTGTAGACTTGTTGAGCATTGTAACTGAAAAAAAAGAAAATAAACTTACAAGGACTACGCTTATAATGATAAACCACTGAAGTGGGATGAACTTTCGTTGGATAGATGCGTTATTTAACCAGTTTAAAAACTTATTCATACTCTCCGCCTTTTTTGGTCCTATACTAATCTAAATATAATAAAGTTATATGGATAAAACAAGGGAATTTATGATACAGTGAAAATAATGGCATGACACAACATGCTAAATCAAAGATAACCTATGCAGGGCGTATTGAAAGCCCTGCTTTTTATGGTTTGTCTGTGCTATTTTACTATTAAATCAACACCTTGGCGAAGAGTTGCTTCGTTTATGCCGCCTTCAATACCTGCTTCGACAGTACCGTCGGAATTGATAAAGAGAGTAGTTGGAATAGAACGAATACCGTATTTAAATGCTGCTTCTTGTGTAGTATCAAAAAAGGTCGGTAAGGAATAATTGTTGTCTGCCATAAAAGCTTTTCCTTTTTCTACAGTTTCGCGCTGACCGTCCACAAGGTCGACCATTAAGAACTGAACTTTATCGGACATTTCGTTGTGAACATTGTTAAAGTAGGGCATTTCTGCTTTACAAGGTGGGCACCACGAAGCCCAAAAATTGAGTACAATCGGTTTACCAAAATAATCAGAGAGTTTAACGGTTTCTCCTGCTTCATTCAATACCGAAAAATCCGGTGCTATCATTGGTTCTTGGGGAGCTTGCTCCTCACCATTACCAGATGCTTGAGAAGTTGTTTCTTGGGTAACCAGATCGGTACGTACCACGTTTTTGCCGAGTGTGTTATATGCAATTGAAGCAATAATCAAGAGTGCTGCAAAACCTGCGATACCAAAAATCATTTTTTTGTTTTTCATAATTGTTCCTTATAATTTGAATGTATTAAAATGTTAAGAGTGACAAAAAGTAGCCCATAAAGCCTGTTATAGTTAATATTCCAAAGATGATTAATAATCCTCCGGAAACGATTTTTATTATAGTATAATGTTTCTTTATTGCGTCAAAGGTAGATTTAAGGCTGTCGATAAGAACGGCACTTATTACAAATGGGATTCCCAGCCCGAGAGAGTAACATAAGAGCATTAGAATGCCTTGTCCTGTTTCGCCTGTTTGTGCTGCTAGTACGAGTGCAGATCCTAGAAAAGCGCCAACGCATGGGGTCCATCCGATCGAAAAGATTAATCCAAATAAAATTGACGAAAAGAAGTTCATCCTGATTTTGGTTACATTAAAATTTTGAGAGAGGTTAAGACTTGGTAATCGTAAAAAGCCCATAAAACTAATACCGAATAGAATCATTAAAATTCCTGTAACAATATTAAAAGCCGTTTGGTGGGCAATTAAAAAGCGCCCTGCCGTTCCTGCAAAGGCTCCCAGAATTACGAAGACAATCGTAAATCCCAATACAAAACCGAGTGAGTTTGTAAGTGCTTTGTTGCGTTTTGCAATGTTACCGCTTGTATCTTTGTTTGCTATTTCGTCAGTATCAAGGCCAACAAAGTACGAAACATATACCGGAAGCATTGGTAATAAGCATGGTGAAATAAAGGTAATAATTCCCTCTAAAAATGTAAGTATATAATTCATGTTTTAAATATAGACTATTTGAGCGCAAACGGCAATTTTTTAATATCAATTAGCTATTTTGCATCTTTACTTTTATGCTATCTGTACATAGCTACAGAATTTATGTATAATTAATGTACTATATTTTGGGAAACTCTAAAAACCCTGTTGGTTTATCGAGGTTCTCGACGAGTTTGTGACAGCTTGTTTCTATCTTCATGGTTTTTAATAGTGTTTATACATTATAACAAGCTATCACAAACATCGCAATTAAATCTAAGGTACCCCTCTCAAAACTGAAGTTTTTAGAGGTGCTGTTTGTAACGAAATTTTTTAAATATAACTATGGAGAACCTATGTCGGCTTTAAGTAAGATGCGCAATATTGGTGTTATGGCTCATATTGATGCAGGAAAGACAACTACATCTGAGCGTATATTGTTTTATACCGGAAAAATTCACCGAATTGGAGAAATCGATGATGGTGCTGCAACTA
>CAYJNB010000228.1:0-3452 GCA_964371205.1 uncultured Treponemataceae bacterium | reverse complement strand
AAGATAAGACTATGGTATTCTCCATTATCCACCCATAAATTTTTACCGTCATTAATTATAGGCATCCCTGCAACATTAGACGATGTCTCTTTTGTCTTAACTAAACTTAATTGTTGTTTCATTTCTTTATCAGTTGCCCAATCAGAGTAACCTTTTTCTTTTTTTCTCTCTGTTGTAACACCAAATCCGCTTTCACGCTCAAAAAAATAAGATGAAACTGATGTAATAATCAACACTAGTGCAAAAAAGTAACCTACTAATGTAGGAACTATAAACTCATCAGAAAATGCTTCAACAGGATTAAATCCATGCAATTCCCCATTTTCAGCAAATACTGCAATGTTTAAAACTCCAATTGCAACAAAATATAACAAAACGATAGCAAAAATTCCAAATATTACAAAATCTTTTGTTGTAGCTCTAAATTTTAACTTCATTTTAATCCTCCTAAACTATTATAAGTATATCAAAAAAAATATAATTTTTCAATTATATTTTATCATTACGTTTTATTTTTATAAAGATACTAACTGCAAATATTAATATACCAACAATTACAACACCAATAGAAATTATAGGAATAAAGTTATTGGATATAAATTCAGATATTATAACTTGGTAATTCAAATCAGGTCCAAGTTTAAAATAAAATGAACCATCATCTTTTAATCCGTTCCATGTATATGTATTATTAGAAACTTGATCAGCATCATTTTCAATTACTTTATTATAAAACTTAAAATTAAACTCAATATTTTCAATTTCAGACTCATTACTATAAATTATATCACTATCTAATTGTTCAGCATACAAATTTTCTGTTGATTGAATGGTTAAATAATTTCCAATATCATTTACTGTTAATCCATTATAAAATTTTTTAAGTAATATTGATGATGAGTATTCTATAAATGAAGTATAATTTCTGTTTATATAGAAGCGTACACCGTCATTTTCAACCTTATAATCAATTGAATAACCGGTATATTCAGAATTATCTTTATATAAATTGGCGAAGTAATCGCCATATTCTTCTCTACTACTAAAATCAGAACTAATTTCATTATCATATACTTTAACAATAATTTCTTCATTTATATTTTTACTATCATCCACAATCAAGTTAAATTCAACATCACACCCAGTTAAAAATATAACACATAATACTATAATTATTTTTTTCATTTTTCCTCCTACCTTGAAAATTCAGAAATACCCGGAATCATAGTGACAGGATCTACTGTTTGTTTGCTTCCGTTTTCATAGGTGAAATACTCAAAATGCAAGTGATTACCAGTTGATGACCCTGTAGTCCCCACACCACCAACTTCTTGCCCAGAAGAAACTTCATCTCCAACAGAAACGAGTGCTGGCTCATACATATGAGCATATAATGTGTAGTACTCATATCTACCACTATCATCTATTGACCCATGTCCAATTATAAGATAATTTCCATAACTTGAACCATATTGAGCTAAAGTTACAACTCCATCAGCTACACTATATATAGGAATAGCACTATTAGCTCCCAAATCGACACCATAATGCATCTTTAAATTTGGGTCGTTTTCATCCAATGGATTTTTCCTCCACCCATAAGGACTTGTTATTGAATACATATAGGCCTCAATTGGTAATCCATCAGACATTTTTTCTATTAACACATCTCCATCATAAAAATAATTCAGTATTTCTTCATAGGAAGACCCAGCTACTGCCATTTCAATAGCAACTAGTTGACTCATACCTTGGGCATGGCCTTGTCCATGAGTTATAGAGTCGGCAAAGTCTTTTGATAAAAATATAGTATGTGTTTTATTAGATGGTAATTTAGTGTATATAGAATAATATAACCCAGTACTTTCATTATAACCTGATTCACAATCATCATCGTCATAACAGAAAGAATCATACATAGATAATAGTACTTGACCTCCTGAAGTTAAAATTAATCCTTTAGTTTCAGGAACTATTGCTTTAATTTCATCAGAAGCACTTTCTGCCATAGCTTGATGAGTAGTTCCATTAGTAATAGGAGTAGTACAGTTATTAGTTACTTTGATTGCGTAACTTCTTGCTGCTATGGCTTGTGCTTTTACTGCTTCAATCGCATAACTCCAACGACCTATTTCAGCTTCAACTACTCTTGCAACATACTCTTCTAAATCAATAACTTCTAACTCACCATCAGTATCAACAGTAATACCGTTTGCACAATAATTTGATGTCAAATTCCTACTAATACTTGGGCTTCTATCCATCACTAGTTCATTATATAAATCAACTCTTGCCAAAATATTTTCAATTGTATCATCAATTTTTGTTGTAAGGTCATCACCTTCATAATCTTTATAATAGTATTCTTTAATAAATGTAGTTCTTAAGTATTCAATATATTTATCTATATCTAATTTCCAAATAATATCTTTTTTATATTCATCTTCTGGAGTATCAAGATCATCATATTCTAAAACAATTTCTTCTGATGTAACCATATTTTCTGCCAATTTCTTGACATTATCTTTGGCCGATTTATATATTTCGTCTGATTCACTTTCATCAGTTCCTTCAATTACAGAATATAAAAAATCATCAAAATCAATTGAATTGGTTAAAGTTTGTGTAATTAATGATATATTTAGTTCGACATCTTTATTTTCTTTATAATCTTTATTAACTGCTACCAATTCATCATAAAATTTTGCTGACGCGCTACATTCTTCATCTGACTTCCAACCACATCCTGTAAAGAAGTTGTAAAATCCTTCTCCAAAATCAGCAGCTTGGTCTTCAATTTCATTTAGCATAAAATTAATTACAAATAAATGGGCTGTAGATATAAACATAAAATAAAGTAAAAAAGGTAACGACATTAAAATTAAAGCACCAAATACACAACCTATAACTTTTAGAAAGCTATTAAGTTCAGGTACAGTTCCAGTTGCTGTAAGATCCTCATCTACCTTTAATTTACTACTATCATCAGTACTTGCAGATGCACCAGAAGAAGTTCCGGCTTTATCTCCTGCTTGTGGTGGTGTTGCATTAGATGAACTATCAGGCATAGCGCCAGCACCGCTACCACTTCCTGATAGAGTTGAAGCTAGTTTATTAATCTTCTCAGGTGCACCAGTTTCATTCAATTTTTGTGATACTGCACTTAATGCTTCATTATTATCAACAAAATCTGCCGCTTTATCAGCTACCGCATCTCCGATTGAACTATTTATTATTTTGTTACCTTCAGTACTTCCTGTTGCCACAGCAACGGCAACATTAGCACCAGCCTTTAATACCTCTTTATTATCAGCATGTTTCTTTTGGTTTGCTAATTCTTCAGGACTTGGTCCGGTTGGTTCTAATTCTTCTTCATTCATCTAATCACCTACTTACTATAATCCGCCACCACTTCCAAACGAATCTAGTTCTTGTTCAGTGACTACGACATT
>CAYJNB010000227.1:0-3464 GCA_964371205.1 uncultured Treponemataceae bacterium | reverse complement strand
AATGGACTCCTTAGCATACATGCTTAAAAAAAGTGCTCCAAAAATCATATTATAGCAAGTAACTTCGAGAGACCTGTACCCTAGTTTAATGAGCTTTCGATTAAGAATATTGTATATAGAAAAAATAAACGCTCCTAGAAGTGTCCACATGACTCCTGCATTAATGGTTAAAACGCCTTCCCAAGCTACCAAAACAACAATACCAGCAAAAATAACAAAAATACAAATCCAACCTTTTAAACTAATTTTTTCTCTAGTAAAAATCGTAGCCCAAATAGCTGAAAGTATAGGATTTATTGATACAATTATGCTAGCAGTTGCTGCACTTAGGGTTTTTAGTCCAGTATTAAATAAGATAAGGTAAATACTAAAACCAAATAGGCCGGCAAGTGCAAAAAGTGGTAAGTCTTTTAGATTTGGAAAGGCACCTCCACTTGTTTTACTAATTATTAGTAAAATAACTGAAGCAAACAAACATCGCAAAAAAGCCAAACCACCCGCAGAAAAATACTCCTGTGCTATTTTTGTAAGAGGAAAGGCCGATGACCATAAAAGGGAGCACAAAACTCCTATCACATACAACATATATATCTTGTTTTTACTTTGCACCAAATCCTCCAGCTTTTTACCCACTAACAAACCATTCTACGTAAAAAACCAACTATCGTCAATAAAGCTCGTGGGAATAAAGCTCATTGACAACAGCAAAACTTTACTTCTTGATATAGTATCTTACATATTTAACTAAAATAAAAAACACAAATAATTTGACAGCATAAAATTTATGCCTTACTATTAGTAACATGAAAGCGACTAAAATTGTAATCCCAACTATTGTGCTTATTAGTCTATGTATTTCGTATTATGTATTTACTACAATGACTGCTCGTATTAATTCAGATAATGAATTAATTTCTACTATCTACACTGAACGCATACAATCGTTTTTCGAAAAAGTTATTGAGCCAACTCAAACAATTGAATCACTCATTCGTTTCAATTCAGGCAATATATCTCAGCGTGAGTTTGAAGATTTAGCTGCAACTTTTTTTAACAATTCTTATATGAAAGGATTAAGTTACTTGCCCAATGGTATCAGTACCTATTCCTACCCAGTTGAAACAAATAAAAACATAATTGGAAAAGATGTTTTTAAAGATAATTTAGCTAAAAATGACGCTATAAAAGCGCGTGATACAAACCAAATAGTTGTTTCTGGGCCGATGACTCTACCAAGTGGTGCAATAGGGATTGTAGTTAGAAATCCAGTTTATATCGAAGATGAATTCTGGGGCTTTGTTGCATCTGCTGTTGATCCAGTAAAGATGCTCGAAACACAGATAAAAATAGAACAACTCTATCGCATAGGTTATGAGCTTTCTATTAAATCAAATTATGATGGAAATACTACCCTCTTATACGAATCAGCGAAGTTCAAGAAAAGTCAAGCCGCTAATTATAATTTTGTAATTGGTGGAAACGATTGGACATTATCGCTTTATAACGTTACATCAAAAAATGACAGATTTTTTTCAGCTCTAGCTTCGTTTTTTGTGTCTTTACTGAGTTTTCTTCTAGTCTATTTTGGAATATTATATCATTACCGTAAAAATATACAAATCACAAACGAAGTATATCATGATGAATTAACAAATTTATACAATAGAAAGTTTACTTTGGAGTATAATTCATATAATAATACATACCTTTTCTTCTATATCGATTTAAATGATTTTAAACCGGTGAATGATACTTATAGTCACGAAATGGGGGATAATGTTCTTAAAGAATTTGCACGTCGGTTATCTATCAATTTTAGAGAAAACACCTACATCTCAAGACTGGGTGGAGATGAGTTTGCTATAATTATCGAAGGATCACATGATGAAAGAGTTATACGGGCAATCAAAAACAGGATATTAACCTGCGGAAAGGAAACATTTATATTTGATGATGTTCGAATTAATATATCTGCTAGTGTTGGTTTTGCACGCTATCCACTTGATGGAGAATATATACAAGAAATTATGACAGTGGCTGATAAAAACATGTATGAGGATAAACGACTTTCAAAAAGGAGATAGGGCCCTACTCAGAATTTGTTTTTCATTTTTTTTGAAAAGTCATTGAACAAAAACATTCTTTTTTCTTTATTTGAATTAGTTCTCCAATTTTAGGAAGAATAATGCTCTTTTCTATGTTATAGTATAATTCACATTAATCGAAAGGAAGAAAGAAGTGAATTCAATACACGATGAAGAAAAATGGCATGCTGTTGTAAATAATAACCATCAATTTGACGGAATATTCTTTTATGCTGTAAAATCTACTGGTATTTATTGCAAACCTTCCTGTAAATCAAAGCTTCCAAAAAGAGAAAATGTTACCTTTTATGCTACAGGAGAAGAAGCTCAAAATGCAGGGTTCAGAGCTTGTAAAAGGTGCAGAAGCGATTTAGTATCGTATGAACCCTTACAAGATATTGCTCTAAAGCTAAAAACAATGCTTGATGCAACATTTTTAGAACGTCAAAAGGTAGAAGATGAGATTCGAAACATGGGCTTATCACAAAGGCGAGTAATCGATATATTTAAAGATACATACGGCGTAACACCAAAAGCCTATATCGACCAATTAAAAATTATAGAAACAAAAAAATTATTGTGTAATACAACTGAGAGTATTATTGACATTGCATATACGGTAGGCTTTAATAGTCTTTCTGCATTTTATACATTTTTTAAAGAACATACTGGTCTTACTCCCAGCGTTTACAGAAAGGAGAATTACAAATGAGTTTTGCAATATACGATTCACCACTTGGAAAAATTCGTATTGACTTTGACGGCAATGTTGTAACATTTCTAAAAAAGCTCAATGAAGATGTATCAGACTTTGGCGAAAAAACACCTTTTAGCGATTCAGTATATAAGGAAGTAATTGAATATTTTGAAGGGAAGAGAAAAGACTTTACCTTTAAATACGAAATGCACGGTACTGACTTTCAAAAAAGAGTATGGAAAGCCCTTTGCAATATTCCCTATGGCGAAACAAGAACATACAAAGACATTGCTATAGCCATTGGAAACGACAAGGCAAGCCGAGCTGTGGGATTGGCAAACAATAAAAATCCAGTAACCATAGTTGTTCCTTGCCATAGAGTTATTGGTTCAAGTGGAAAACTTGTAGGTTATGCAGGGGGGCTTGCAATGAAAGAGTACTTGCTTAAAATGGAGGATGAAAATAAATGAGTAAAGTCATTGTGCTATTTGAAGTAAAGCCAACAAAAGAAGGTATGCAAAAATATTTAGAGCTTGCGGCAACGCTCAAACCAATGCTTTCTAACGTAGAAGGCTTTATTCGAGCAGAACGATTCCAAAGTTTAAATGAAGAAGGCAAACTTCTTTCTATGAATGTGTGGGAAAGTGAAGAAGCTGTAGAAAAATGGCGCAATAATATGAAGC
>CAYJNB010000226.1:0-3502 GCA_964371205.1 uncultured Treponemataceae bacterium | reverse complement strand
TATTTTTTTTCATCTAATAATAATTTTTTACTTTTACGAATATAATCTATAAATGATACATAGGAAGCAATTAGAGCTAAAATATATAAAGTTTTTCCTATAATCATCAACACAGACCATGTAGTTAATGCATCTAAAGTAAGAATTTGTAGTCGTATCATAGATTCAAGCAAAAGAGAGTAGCTAGCTGCTACTACATAAAGCACTGTTTTAAATTTACCAGCTTTACTTGCAGCTATAGAAACACCTTGTTTTACTGCTAGAAGTCGTAAAAAAAGCATACAGAATTCGCGATAGAAAATTAGAATAAAAATTGGTAGCGGTAAGTAACTAGTTTGACCGTATCCATGAAATGCAAAACAAAAGAATAACGTTAAATGAAAAACAACATCTGCAAAAGGATCATATATTTTTCCAAAATCGCTTACTTCATTATATTTACGTGCAAAAAATCCATCAAAAAAATCTGTTAATTCAAAAATTATAATCAATGGAATTAGTACAAAAACAGATACTTCATATAATAGGTTTGTCCAAACAGGGAAAAAATAAACACAAAAAACTAGCGGTGCTGCTAGAAGTCTTGAGGTTGTAAATGCATTCGAAACTTTCATACAAAGAGTTTATCACAGAGATAAGATTAAAGCAACTGTGTAATAGTAAAATAGAAATCGCCTTTTTCTTCACTTCCCTGGACTTGATACATTACAGGTAAAAATTCAACAGGCAAGATTGGTATTGCGTACGCATTATAATAAGGTTTTGAATCTGCAAGCTTCTGTTCAATTAGCGCTAAAACATGTAATATTTTTTTAGATACAACCGAAATCGGCATATCAGCAATCTCAAAGCTTTTTTCTGGGGCAGTATTTAAAGTTGAAAAATACACCCATCGAGGCTTCGCTAGTAGTGGCAAAGACTCTGGGAGCCCTATTGCAAAGCAATGCATATACAACAACTCTTTTTCTGCTATAGCACTGCCGATTTCTTCTGAGATACCAATAGCGTTTTCGTTTATAGACACAGACTCATCTTGCACCTCAATTATGTATCGTGGAGACTCCCCGTCTGTACTAACTGAAAGAGAATAAATTAAAAAACTACAGCTAGCAATGTACACTGCTAGAAGCGGTAATCCAATTTTTCGGAAAAATAATACTCCAAAAAACACAAGTGCTGACAGTACACCATAATACACAGCATCATATAATGAAAACATACTTGGCAAAGGTACAAAAATAAGCAAAAGAGTCATACTAATGACTGCTCCGCTCAAAAATAACGTCGCAGCTATGAGACGATATCGCCCAAAGGAGCGCTTTGTTATTTTTTGCAGTAAAAGCGCAAAAAGAGACGAGATTGAGGCTGCCACGCAGATAACTGCTGCAGTTGCTAGAGGAATAAAAGAAAACATATTTTCCATAAACTCTATGGAAATGATTTAAAATCTTGTACTACAGTTATGCAAGATTCAATTTTTTTAGTTGGAAGTATTTTTGCAGCTTCCTGTAAAGTTTGCTCTGCTAAAACTGCCGAATCTGCCACACCCTGTAATGTAACTGTGTTGCCTTCAACAACGGCTCGTAAAAAATTAACATTTAATTTATGCGTAAAAATAAGTTCGTTTACTAAACGTTGACCCTCAAGCATCTCGGCTACTTTCTTTGAGCCTTCTTTTTCTAAGTCTGCAGTAACAACATTTTTACATAATTGAACTATCGTATCCACAGCTGTTTTTTCAGAAAAAAGACCAGTATTTAATGTAGCATGAAATTGAGCTGGGTCTGTGTTAGATAAGTCAAAAAAACTTTTATGGAAGCCAAGTCGATTTTCGTCACTTTCGTGAATTCTAGCAAGAGCTTGCTTTTCATCCCAATCAAATTCTTTCATTAATCGTGCAATGCGAACATTTTCTGGGGCCACAAGACGTATAGAAAATAAATTAGGAAGCTCGGCAAGAACAACAAAAGACCCTCGACCAATCAAGATACAATTTCCTTGTGCCGCAACTTCTAATATTGCAGTTTGTAAATAGTCTAAGTACTCATCTCTGTCCTTTGCAAGAGAAGCAAAAAAACCTGGCTTGCGCTCGTCATATTTTTCCATCTTTTCTTGTGGAAAGCCTAAATCGATTATGCGTTGCTCTATCATTTTTCGGTCAATAAATGTATACTGTAATTGTTCAGCTAGGCGTGTTGCAATCTCATCGCCCAATGCGGCAACTTGACGAGAAATAGTAATAATAGCCATATAGTACCTCCTGTGCTGTATCTACTTATAGGATAAAGCGAAACAAGCAGAATGTCAAAGGAATTGTCATGGAAATCGATAAAAAACTACAATGGAATAAAACACAAGAAACGAAAACACTATGTAAAACACGTGTTTTTGATGTTTGCCAAATAGAATCTATTTCTCCAAGAGGCGAAAAAAAGAACTATATTGTAATGGACGCTCCTGAATGGGGAATAATCATACCTGTCCTTAAAAAGCAAGACGGTAATTACTTTGTAATGGTAAAACAATGGCGACATGGATCAAACACAATGAGTATTGAATTTCCTGGCGGGGTTATGAACACAAACGAAGACCCTCAAATTGGAGTTGAGCGCGAGCTTACCGAAGAAACCGGATATACAGCAGGAAAAATAACAAAACTAGCAACTCTCAGTCCAAATCCAGCTATTATGAGTAACCGTCTGCATATTTTTCTTGCTGAAAACCTTACTAATACAAATCAACAACAATTAGATGAAGATGAATTTGTTGAACAATTACTTATTCCAGAAGAAGAAGTGCTTAAAAATATGGGAAAGGATCCTTATACGCATGCTTTTATGAGTGCAGCCCTCTTTTTATACTATCAACACCGACAATAGGTTATGTATCGATAGCTTATTTCCCCTTCAGTTTGCAAGTCGGAGGTTTCGCTTACCCGCCAGTCGCTCAAACTGTCGAGATTGGGAAAAAAAGAGTCTGCTTGTGCAGCTACAGAATCTACCTGAGTTACATACACGGTATCGCAATCAGGTAAAAACTGCTCATACACTGATTGCCCGCCAATAATAAAAACATTCTCGTACTTTGTGTAGCGATCTGTTTTAAGTAAATCCTTAATTACATCGATAGAATTGCCAGAGGCAAGATTTTCGTACTGCAAAATCGTCTGAGATAAGTCTTTTGTACTAAGAACAATATTTTCCCTTTTACCAAGAGGCTTGCCCCCAGGCAGAGAGTCGAGTGTTTTTCGACCCATAACAATTACATTGCCTGTTGTTAATCCGGCAAAATATTTTAAATCTGCCTTTATTGGAAACAATAAGTCACCTTTATTGCCGATTGCCCAGTTTTTATCTACATTAACAATTGCCTTGAACATAACCACCTCAATATTCTTTCATTAATTATGCGACAGGAGGTCGCTTGGGTATGAATTTTGTGTTTAGCTCGCAGAGATAAACCAAAACTCAAGTTGAAAAAAAATACAGGGATGTATTTTTTT
>CAYJNB010000225.1:0-3547 GCA_964371205.1 uncultured Treponemataceae bacterium | reverse complement strand
CAAATAAACCTGTTGCTACATACCCAAATCCAACCCAAACCATTACTTGGCTAAATGTTGAACGTCTTTTGTCGCCCGGTACTGGATCAAGCATGTACTCTTGATCTACTTTTTTTGCTTTTTCAGACACAAAATCCTCCAAAAAATAATAAAGTTACAAATAATACAGAGTATTTGTATTTTTATACAATACAATGTTTTAGGCTTTTTTGCAAGTTTTGTCTAGTATTATTTATTCAGAATAGACTTTATACCCGTTTTTACCTGCCTCCTTAACCGCATAAAGAGCCTTATCTGCACAGTTATAAAGTGTTTTATAATCTCTACCAGCTTCTGGAGAAAGAGCTATTCCAATACTACAAGAGATTTCGACTGATACGTTATCAACAACATAGGTTTTTCTCAATTTTTCATTTAGTATTTTAGCTTTTAACTCAACTATATCAGTATTCTCATAATCAGAGATATAAACAAAAAATTCATCCCCTCCAATTCTACCAATCACATCGCTATGTCTAAAAATATGTCTAAACATACTTGTTGCATTTTTTAAGACTTCATCACCTTTTATATGACCAAAGGTATCATTAATTTGTTTAAAATTATCTAAATCTACAATAAACAAGGCTGCACGAGTAAAATCCTCTTTTTGTAAGTCTTCTCGAATTAAAAATTCTGTATGCCCCTTATTATATAAATTAGTTAAAGGATCTCTTTCTGCAATTTTGCGTAATTTTGAAGTAAGTTTTGTTGTTTCATCAACATTCTCTAAGAAACCAATTATTTTTACTCTTGCAGAGCCTTTTTTGTTTAGAATTGCAGAAGATATTGCACAATGAATATAGTTACCATCGCTATGCCTAACACGCAGTGATTCGTTACTACTATTTTCGCCACTTTCGGCCTTTTTAAACACGGCAGTTATTTTTTCAATGTCTTCCGGATGAATATATTTAAGACAGCATTTACACGAAAAAAAGTTATTATTTTCAAATTCATCCCCAAATAAACTACCAAAGTTCGATATAGGCTTTACGGTACACTTGGATGGATTCCATTCAACTATAACTTTTTTTGTTTCGAATGCAAGAGCCTCCAGAGACAGATGTATTTTTCTACTCCTTCCATGAATTTTAATTAATTCATACATAATAATGCAACCAAAAACTATTATAATTAGCGCAATATTCCCAGCAAACACCAGAGCATTTTTGTTATGTTGTGCAGAAACATCATAAATCGCTTCTTCTTGAATAACAAAATAAAACATCCAGTCATTTATTCCAACAGGCATATAGTAAGCATAACGAAACTTGTTTTCAAAATGATACCGAAAAAATCCTTCTGTTTGATTTAAAAAATCATCCATAATTACCTCTTTAGAATAGTACGGAAGTAATGTTACGCTCTCCATAGATGCAAGAAAACTCTTTTCTGGAAACAAAGCGAGTTTATGACTTATTCCGGTAACATAATTCATAGTTTCATCAAGTAAAAAATAATATTCATCAGGAGTGAGCATAGTACGATTTAGCGATTTTGTAAGAGCCTGTGTAGAAAGTCGACCGGTTAAATAGACCGTTTCTGGAATTCCTTCTAAGGGAACAGAGATAGTAATAACATTTTCATTAAACTCAGAATCAAAAAATGTATTAGAAACAATATCTCCAGACTTATCCATTTGCGCCAAAAAACCTGCATCTGTAATAGTGTTTTGTTCCCCAAAATTTGTATAAGAAGTACCATCAGGAAAATCTAAACTGGCAGAAAGAAAACCGCCTCTATGCTTTACATCCTGCAAAACACGAGTCAATTCTTCTTGATTCTGATACGAACCATTTGCTACTATAGTGTCAGAACCGAGGCTCAAAAGATTTTTTGTTTCGAGAAATGTAAGGTTAATAATTTCCACACTGTTTTCTGCAGCAACAACTAAATCGCCTCCACGATCAAGTAACTCAATTTCTGTAGAGCGCTCAATAAAAATAGTTATGGCTGCAAAAACCCAAACAAAAAGAGAAGAAATAGCAATAACATAAGAAAAGACTTTCCATTTACTCATACGAATCTCCAAAAGAATTTAAGTAAAGCAAAAGATGAAGAATGGGACTGTTAAAAATATCAATTATTCAACAACCAAGAATAGTCTACTACTGCTATAAAAAATATGTCAATGAAAAGGACTTAGCCTTTTACAGTGTTTTACAGTTGCTGCTTCTGTGCCGGGGTTAAGAAAATTTTTGAAAAAAAAAGGCCGTCTTGCAAGTTTTTAAACTTTTTAGACAGCCTTTTTCGCTTTATAATCTTGTATCGTAACTAGTACTACTTACGAATAATATCTGTAGGCGAATTCTGTACTACGCTTGCAGCTGGAAGTATCTCGAAAATACCACCTGCTTCAACGTAAACACCACCACCTTCAGCAGTCGTCATATATGAAGGAATAGTATTATTTGTAATAAACCCTCCTTTCATAATAAAAGAAGCGCCATTGGCAACAAAAACCCCAGCACCAAAGAATTCCTTTGTAGCAGTAGACATTATTAATGAGTTAGAAGATATCTCTCCCCCATCCATAATAAATGCTCCTTGTTGCACAGAAACACCGGCACCTTTTACAGAGGCACCACCAGTTAAAGTAACATTTTCTTTTAATGTAACTGTAAGATTTTTTCCATTTATCTTAAGCACACGCTTTTGCATTTTTGCTATAAGATCTACTGGAGATCCATCAGCACTTTGTAGAATTATATGTAATGGAGTTTCGCCAGTGTAGGTAAAATCACCCATAGCACCATCTCCACTAAAATCATAAGGTTTATCATCTGTTACAGAGCTACTTATAGCTATAACATATGTTTCGTTTCTTTTTTCGGCTGGAATCGCAACAATCTCGTCAAAAATAGCTTGTATTGAATCACTATTTCCAATCTCATAATCTGGAGTTGCGGAAACCGAAGATCCATCTGAATCAACAGATGAATCATTTTCTGTTGTCTCTTCGTCTGTAGGTGAAGATGTCTCGGGTTTTAGTAACTGATCACCAGCATCAGAAAGGGTATTATCAAAAGTAAAGCCTTCCGTCGCTTGGCTACAACTACTAAAAACAAGGATAATTGCTAGTGCAATTAAAAATGCTTTTAATTTCATTGTAAGTCCTTTTCTTTCGAATTTTTAATCTTTTATGAGTCGGTAAAACTTACTTCGCTCATAAATATCCCTCCCACCCTGTATATACAGCTGTAAAGCGTCAGCCGACATACCTGTACTAATATATTAGTACCAATTGGCAAGACTATACTAAAAACATAATAAAATTTCAAGGAGTTTACATCGGTATAATAGAAAAAAAGACATTTTATAGGAATATTTTACGTTTTAATGCGGTATTTCGCATATAATAGCAAATTGTGCAGAAATAAGATTAATCTGCTTTATCGGGCAACCCGGATTTGAACCGGGGACCCCAAGTCCCCCAGACTTGTACGCTAACCAACTGCGCCATTGCCCGTTAAAGCAGACTATGCAAAATACTGTAACACAAGCA
>CAYJNB010000224.1:0-3582 GCA_964371205.1 uncultured Treponemataceae bacterium | reverse complement strand
TAGAGTCGCACGACAATGGCTCTGTGGATGGGCGAAATGCACTTGCAGAAATTTTGCGCCGCATGGATGTAGGATCAGAAAATGAGATTTTAGCTCATTTGCAAGATAGCGATCCTGACCTAGAAAGCGATTTGCGCGAGCGACTCTTTACTCTTGACGATGTAATTAAGGTAGACAATCGTTATTTGCAAAAAGTGTTATCAAATATGAAAAACGAAAATCTTGCAGTTTTAATTGCAGGAAAAACAGACCAATTTAGAAAAAAAATACTTACCAATATTTCAACGGGGCGTTCAGACATTGTTCTTGAAGAAGAATCATTAAGAAAACCCATCTCAAAACGAGACTCGCAAACAGAGACAGCTTTTTTTGTACAAAAATTGAGATCTGCATGGGAAGCAGGTGAGTACAAATTAGACGATCGCGACGAAGATATATGGGTTCAATAAGGCTTTGTTCAATTACAAATAAAGAATGACTCTAGTGTACTAAAGCACTGAAAAAGAATAGAATTTAAAGGAAAAATATGAAAAAAGATAGTGTATATGCAGGTTTTAAAGTTATAGATGTAGTGGATCTTACTGAGCTTGGGGCAACTGGTATTTGGCTTAAGCATGAGACAACAGGCATGGAAGTGTATCATGTACTAAACAATGATGAGGAGAATTTGTTTAGTTTTACATTTAAAACACCTCCATCAGATTCAACGGGCGTAGCACATATTTTAGAGCATTCAGTTTTATGTGGCTCAAAGAACTTTCCGCTCAAAGATCCTTTTTTACAATTATCGAATCAAAGTGTAAAAACATTTTTAAATGCAATGACTTTCCCAGATAAGACGGTGTATCCGGCAAGCTCTATGGTAGAGGCTGACTATTTTAACCTTATGGCCGTATATGGAGACGCAGTGTTTTTTCCGTTGTTACATAAATGGACATTTGACCAAGAGGCGCACCGCCTCGAAAAAGATCCCGGCGGTAAGGTTAGTATTCAGGGTGTTGTGTATAACGAAATGAAGGGAAACTATTCGTCGCCCGATAGTGTTGCCGCCGACTGGTGCTTGAGAAGTATTTTGCCAAACACAGTGTACGATTTAGATTCAGGTGGAGACCCTGAGTTTATTCCTGATTTAACATACGAGCAGTTTAAACAATTTCATGCTGATTTTTATAATCCGTCTAATTGCCGAGTATTTTTATGCGGAAATATTCCTACCGAAAAACAAATAGACTTTTTGCACGAGCGATTTATGCAGCATTTTTCTAAACAAGGGAGTGTTGCACCCGATATTGCACTTGCAAAACCGTTTGAACAACCTGTTACCATGGAAGTTGCAGCCCCTGTTTCGACCGAAGAAGATGAAAGTGGTTCGAGTGTGTTGGTCAACTGGCTTTTAGGCGATGCCTCAGATCCTGTTGAAGCAATGGAAGCTTCATTTTTTAGCGAAATACTTTTGGGGCACGATGCCTCTCCTCTTACTCACGCCTTGGTAGAGAGTGGATTAGGTGAGGATATTTCTCCAAACAGCGGTGTCGACACAGAAATTCGCCAATTGTGTTTTTCTGTCGGTTTACGCGGGGTAGAAAAAAAAGACGCAACAAAAGTAGAACAGGTTATTTTTGACGTGTTGAATAAAATTGCAAAAGAGGGTGTGCCTGCAGAAGAATTAGAGGCGGCAACTATGTCGATAGATTTTTCTATTCGCGAAGTGCGTCGCTCTGGTGGTGGCCCTTTTTCTTTAACGCTTATGCGCCGCTGTCTTAAAGGTTGGTTGCATGGCAAGCGTCCAGATGCAACATTTTGGAGTCGTAAAACATTTAATATAATTAAAGAGAAAGCAGAAAATCCACAGTATATACAAGAATTGTGTAAACGACTCTTACTCGAAAATACACACCGCTCGTTGCTTACGGTTTTTCCTGATAAAGATTACGAAAAAAATGCAAAGCTAAAGGAAGAAGCAAAAATTGAATCACTGTTAAAAATCAGACAGCCAATTTTAGCCGAAGATTTTACCCGTATGATTAGTGGCGAGGAGTCAGAAGAAAATACGTCTCTTATTCCGCACTTACGCCCGCAAGACCTGTGTGCTACAGTTGATAGAATTATTACAGAAACGACTAGTTTGCATGATGTGCCGATTTATACCAATACCGAGAATACGAATGGAATAACCTATGTTGATGTTGGTTTGCCTCTCGACGTATTACCTCCAGAGGATTTTGCCTTTTTACCAACGTATAGTTCCCTTGTAACGAGTGTTGGCTATGGTGGAATGAGTTGGGCTGAAGCATCAGCTTACGAGGCACGCATTTGTGGTGGCTTTGGTTCAACAATTATAACCATGTCTCATGCACAACAAGACAAAGAAGGTAGAAGTTGGCTGTTATTGCGCCTTAAAATGCTCGAAGAACAGTGCGAAAAGGCAATTGCAATGCTTTTTTCTTGTTTAGAATCGGCAGATTTTAGCGATAAAAAACGATTAAAGGATATCTTGCTCGAGAATCGCAACGACTTAGATTCTTCTGTTATACCAGGTGGGCATCAATATGCTTCTAGTCTCGCAGTCAAAACTTTTTCGCGCTCAAAGGCTATTGACGAGATTTGGCATGGATTGAGTCAGCTCGATACAGCGCAAAAACTTGCTGCTGCAAAACCAGAAAAAATAATTGCAGAGTGTGAGCGTATTCATTCTACGCTGATTAACTCTGGTTGTATTGTGCATATTACTGCACAGAAGCAAGGTATTGAGCGTGTAATAAAAACACTTGATGAACCACTAAAGAAATTTTGTTCTCCAAAACCTGCTTATACGGCACTAGATTCAGATTTTATCGCTCTTACAAAAAATGCAAAAACAACTACTAAAGATGGAGTAGAGCTGTTTAGCGCTCCCACTCAAGTTGGTTTTGCAGCGTCTTGTGTGCGTGCTCACTCAGTACAGGATGAAAATTCAGTTTATGAGCGTATTTTGGGACATTGGCTTTCAAATTCGCTTTTATGGCAAGAGATTCGTACGGTGGGTGGAGCTTACGGGGCTTTTTCTCATACAAACACGCTCGAAAAAGTATTTACCTTTGCAACATATCGAGACCCAAATCCACGCCGTTCGCTCGAAGTGTTTGTAAGCTGTTTAAAAACAGCTGCAGAAACAGTTTTAGATAATGATTCATTCGAGAAAGCAATTACCGGTACGTACAGTAAAGAAGTACAGCCAAGTGCCCCCTCTTCTCGTGGATTTACCGGCTTTATGCGGACACTGTATGGTGTAAACGATGAATTGCGAGAACGCAATATGCAGTTGCTTCTCAATGCTAAACCAGAAGATGTGCAAGCTGTGGCAAAAATTTTGTATGAACAAATGAAAGAAAATGCAACAAAAGCTCTGGTAGCTAATTCGTAGAAGTTATTTAACGGTCGTTTATTTCATTTAGGATGTAAATATGGAAACCATTTTAGTTGTACTAGAAATTATTGGAACCGTAACATTTGCGGTAACAGGTGCTGTAACTGGAATAAAAAAGAAATTAGATGTTTTTGGTGTTTCTTTTTTATCTATTACCACTGCTGTTGGTGGCGGTA
>CAYJNB010000223.1:0-3617 GCA_964371205.1 uncultured Treponemataceae bacterium | reverse complement strand
ATTTTCTTAAACTCAAAAAAGAACATAAGAAAGAGGCCAAAAGTGGCAAGAATTACTTGAGGAGTAAAATCACCTAGAGCAACCATAGTACCAGGATTTGGCACAACAAGACCCATTCCTTTAAGACCAATGAGTGCAATAAACAGACCGATACCAACGGTAGATGCTGTGCTTATTTCTTTTGGTATAGCTCGTGCAATTTGTTTTCGCACACCAGTTAATGTTAGAATTAAATAAAACACGCCGGATAAGAAAACGACACCTAAAGCAACTTCCCAACTTACGCCCTGTCCTTTTACCAAACTAAACGTAAAGAAAGCATTAAGTCCCATAGCAGGTGCTAACGCGATAGGCATGTTTGCAAAGAAAGCAGAAAGAAAGGTTCCCAGTGCAGACGCAATACATGTTACGGTAAACAGTGCATTCTTATCCATCCCTGTTGAAGAAAGAATAGCAGGGTTTACAAAGATTATGTAAGACATAGTAACAAAAATAGCTATGCCTCCCAAGAGTTCTTGTTTTACCGAAGAGTTCCTTTCAGTAACTTTAAAAACTTTTTCCAACATTGACATAGAAGACTCCTTTATGAAAATTATAAATGTTAGAAATTTTACCCAACAAAGTTAAACTTTATTGGGTAGCTATTTTAAATTAGTATAGACCCTTGAACAAAAATCTGTCAACAAAAATGTTTAATAGTAGGCAATACGAGCTTTAGCTGTTTGGACACATCTTTTCGAGTTTCCAAATGTCTCGCACATAGTCTTCTATAGTTCTATCTGAAGAGAACTTACCAGAACGAGCCACATTTAATAAAGTCATTTTTGCCCAACCAAGTTCGTCCTTATATACTTCAGCTAAGCGTTCTTGTGCTTCAACATAACTTGCAAAATCAGCTAAGACATAGTATACATCTGGGCGTTGTCCCTCTGTACCAAACAAGAGAGAATCATAAATTTCGCGGAAAAGATGTGTGTTTTGGTCATAGGTACCATCAATTAACTGATTCATAACCTTAGCGAGTTTTTGATTTCGATCTAAGAATTTTTGAGGGTTGTATGAGTGTTCATTTTCGATTTTGAAAATATCCTCAGCTTTTAATCCAAAGATAAAAGCATTCTCTTCTCCTACTTCCTCAACAATTTCGATGTTTGCTCCATCGAGTGTACCAAGGGTTACCGCACCATTAATCATAAATTTCATATTACCAGTTCCAGAAGCCTCTTTACCTGCAGTAGATATCTGCTCAGAAACATCGGAGGCTGGAAAGAGTTTTTCTGCAATGCTAACACGGTAGTTCTCTACAAATACAACTCTAATTTTTCCACGCACTCTGCGATCATTATTTATGCGGTCAGCTATAGTGTTTATGAGTTTAATAATAAGCTTTGCTCTGCGGTATCCCGAGGCAGCTTTTGCTCCAAAAATAAATGTGCGTGCTGGTGGATCAAAATCTGGTTCATCGATAAGGCGGTTATACAGGTACATAATATGTAAAATATTAAGTAGTTGGCGCTTGTATTCATGTAAACGCTTAATTTGTACATCAAAAATAGAATCTGGATCTAGGAATTCATTTTGAGTTTCTTTAAGGTATGCTGCAAGGAATTCTTTATTTTGACGCTTAATTGCAGCAAATTCTTTAAGAGTTTCTTTGTCATCAGCATATTTTTCTAGTTTTTTGAGTTCAGTTAAATCTTTTATCCAACCATCACCAATTTTCTTTGTAATAAAATCAGATAATAATGGATTAGCACTTAACAACCAACGACGTTGTGTAATACCATTTGTTTTATTGTTAAATTTACTTGGATATAGCTTAAACCAGTCGTTTAATTCTTGATTTTTTAGAATTTCTGTATGAAGAGCTGCAACTCCGTTTACACTAAAACAACTATGTATTGCTAGCCAAGCCATATGAATCATTCCATGAGAGATAATTGCCATACGGTTTTGTTTTTCGTAATCTGTTGGGTATTTTTCTCTCAATTCAATGCTAAAACGCCTATTGATTTCATCTACAATTTGGAAAATCCGTGGTAATAAACCTTGGAAGATTTCTATTGGCCATTTTTCAAGCGCTTCTGATAAAATAGTGTGATTTGTATAAGCAAATGTTTTTGTAACAATGCTCCAGCTTTGCTCCCATTCTAGATGATATTCATCTAAGAAGATTCGCATAAGTTCTGGTATAGCTACAACTGGATGTGTATCGTTTAATTGTATTACATGATACTCTGGAAATTTATCAAAATCTGTGCCATGATTTTGAACAAAGCTACGAACTAAGTCTTGTAAACTGGCTGAAGAGAAAAAGTATTGCTGCTTTAAGCGCAGAGATTTACCTGAAGGACCAGAATCATTTGGGTAAAGTACTCGAGATATATTTTCTGCATTTATTTGTGCATCGAGTGCGCGTAAATAATGCATATCGTTAAATAGTTGTAAGTCAAATCCATTTGGAGATGAAGCTTGCCATAATCGTAGTGTATTTATTGTATCAGTTCCATAACCAACTACGGGCAAATCGTGTGGTGTAGCTGTAATTATTTCCGCATTATCGATTCTAAATCCGGTTGAACCATCTGGCTTGGTTTGAGGAACTACTTGTCCTCCAAATTGTACAGAAACCTCTAAATCTGAGCGCTTAACAGCCCATGGATTACGGTGTTTTAACCAGTTGTCTGGGTATTCTACTTGATATCCGTTTTCTATATGTTGTTCAAACATGCCGTATTGGTAATAAATACCATACCCGTGACCAGGATAGTCTAAGGTTGCTAATGAGTCTAGAAAACAAGCAGCAAGGCGTCCAAGACCACCATTACCAAGTCCTGCATCTGGTTCTTCGTCTTCAATAGAGGTGTAGTTTATGTTAAGTTCTTTAAGTACTTCTACAATACTGTTTTTTACTGCATAGTTTATTAGGTTATTACTTAACATTCGTCCCATTAAAAATTCTGCAGAAAAATAATATAGCTGACGAGTGGGTTTTGTTTCATATTGTCTACGTGTTTTAATCCAATCTTCAAGCATGAGCTCAAAGGCAGCTGCAGAAACAGCATCAAAGAGATTATGCTCATTAGCTTGCGAAACGTCTTTTCCATAATGCCTTTTTAGGCGCCCTGTAAGTCTTTCCTTAAAGTCTTGTGCATTAAAATTCATACGATATCCTTTTTTTGTTAAAATAAAAAACAGTTATTTAGCAACGAGCACAGCACTGCTTTTTCCGGGTAATATATATATAAGCTGTTTGCTTACTATTTCTTCTTTTCCTTTCTCTAAAAAATCAGTAGGACTCGCTACCGAAGTATCTATAGATCTAAACCAGTTTTTGTTCTTTGGTGCTGGGGGTATTTTTACAGAGATATCTCTATCAGACCCATTCATCATAATGTAAAAGCTGCTATCATCTGTTTTAGAAAAAGTTTCTAGGCGGTTTCCATCTAATTGAAAGGCTATAAAATGGTTTTGATGCTCCCATTTTGGTGTTTTTCCTGATTCGTCGTACCAAGTTATATCTGAGATAGAGTCGAGGCTATTATCTTTACCGCTAAAAAACTCTGTTCTTCTAAAAACTGGATGTTCTAAGCGCATTTTTATTACATTACTAACAA
>CAYJNB010000222.1:0-3619 GCA_964371205.1 uncultured Treponemataceae bacterium | reverse complement strand
ATAACATAATAGGATTTTTATGTCAATCATACAATTATATCTATCGATTATTTCTGTGTTGCCCTCCAAACTCCGTCCCAGTTACTTGGTTTTATGTCTATAAGGTTTTTACAATAATTAATATAATTTTGAGCAGCCTTATCAGTATTTTGAATCTTTTTAAACTCTGCTATAGCATCTTCAAAATTACCTGCATAAAAAAGATGTAATGCAGTCTTAAAACATGTTAAAGACTCTTCTGTATTTTCAAAGTTACTCTGAGTTAGAGGCTCAAATACTTTTACCGCTTCTGATTTTCCTACGACAGCAACCTTAGAGATTTCTCTAAACTGTAAATTTGTCTTGCTTTTTTGTGCGGCATTCATAGTTTGTTCACTACAGAGCGTGTAAGTGCCGAATTGTTTATTCAATCCCTCTAGTCGTGCAGTAAGATTTACTGCATCTCCAATCATGGTATAATCGAATCGATTTTTTGACCCCATATTTCCAACAACAACGTTTCCAGTATTAATACCAATGCGCATTGCAATTGTAGTTCCAATTTTCTTAACAAGTGATTTATTTAAGTCTTTTAAAGTTTGTTGACATTGTACAGCTGCTTCTATTGCTCTTTTTGCATGGTCTTCTATTGAAAGTGGTGCATTCCAAAATGCAATTATAGCATCTCCCTCATATTTATCAATTGTCCCACCACTATCTAAAATTATATCGCTCATTGCAGATAAGTATTCATTTAGAAATTCGGTCAACTCTTCGGGCGATAACTTTTCGGACAGGGTTGTAAAGTTTTCTATATCAGAAAAAAACATACTTAATTCACGTACTTCACCACCGAGCTTAACTTGTTCTGGATGTTCTACAAGTTGGTCAATAACAGCAGGGCTTAAATATTGCTTAAAAATGCTACTTATATAACGTTTTTGTTTATATTCTGTATTATAGCTTACGAGTAATGCTACAGTGAATGAACTGACTAATGTAAATAATGGAGCTACTATTGGTATGTGTAGTCCTTCTATGTAACCGAATGTAACGCTGCTAGTCAAAAGAATTATTCCTACTGGAACACAAATTATAGAAGCTTTAAACGAAATTTGCTGAATAAAGCAAGCAAAACATGCTGCAAAAAGTATTAATAGAATGCTTGTTTGAGTAGGCAGTGGTCGAATAAAATCATTCTGTAAGAGATTGTCGAGTGCAGTTATATGCACCCCAGCTCCAGGGTATGATGTGGAAATAGGTGTGGAGCAGATATCAAATAAACCTGGTGCATAAAAGCAAAAAAAGACATATCCATTTTTGAACATTTTAGGATCAAGCAGTGGATCTTCTCCTTTATCAAGAGCTTCCTTGCTTTCCAAAATATCACGTGCACTGTATGGAATATATGAATCGATACTTTCTCTATATCTTAGCAATACAGGCTCAAAAGGCTTGCCTGGCAGCGTTTTTCCAAAAAGCAAGGTTTGATTATTCTTTTCGTCATACGTTACCTGAGAGTCCCCAGAATTGCGGACAGTGTATGTAGCGAGCGAAAGGCTTGGGATTATTTGGTTATCAAATTTACTCATAAAACTTGCCCTTCTTACCACGCCATCTGCATCAAGGGTGCTCGAAATATTACCAAGTCCTGCAGCAGTTTTTGTAAGTAAATCAATTGGAAAAAGGGCTTTTTTAGCATAATGAGAATCTTTAAATTCTAGTCCTCTTGTTTCTACGAGTAGAGATGGTTTTTTCGCTTCGGTATGCCAAAAATCAGTGTTGCCGTATTGATTACTCAAAAAAACAGTCTGAACTACTCCTCCAAATGTATCACAAGCATCTGCAAATTTTTTATCATCCTCGATTCCATAAATAGAGGGTTCTGTATATAACACATCAAATGCAAGTGAGTAAGCTTCTCCTATATTAAAGAAATCAACTAATTCGCCATAAGCACTTCTTGGCCAAGGCCATGACCAACCTCTTTCTTGTTGAGCCCAATCAAGACTATCCTGATTGAGAACAATAACAAAAATTTCCTCGGAAGGTTGCTTTGCATTTGCAAATAGGCGTACACGTAAGTCATAAGATTTGTTTTCTAAAAAATCAAAAACTCCAGTAAACAAATAGAGGAAGGCGAATAAACAAAAAATCACCACACTTATTACAGTGGATCGAATAAGATTTTTTCTTTTTGATTGCATACTTTCCTCTAAAGCGAAGTGCTTTGCTCAAAAAAGCGGTTTGTTCTATCTGGATGTATTGGTACATTTGCATATGCAGAAATCTCATCTTCTACTGCATCTAATCTTGTTGCAGCTTTTGGATGAGTAGAAAGAAAGCCTCCACTTTTGCCTTTTTCATTTTCTTCAAGAAGAGTTAACATATCAATCATTGCATGCGGGGAATAACCAGCTTTGTCCATTAAAGAGAGAGCCATTGCATCAGCTTCAAATTCTTGTGATTGTGAATATCCTGTGTTTACTAAGGTTTGGAGTATGTCGTTTATTCCTTCGTCAAAGGCATCTGAAAGATCTTTTAAGTTATCATTGCCACTAGCAACAAGGCCAACTTGAGCAGTTGCAGCAATAGCTGCAGTCGTTCTACTTGCTTTTATAGCAGATATTCCATGCTGTAATTGAATATGTGCAATTTCGTGTGCAATAACAGCAGCCACTGCATCCTCTGAATTAGCGCATTCTAATAGGCCTCTTGTAATAAGGATATGCCCTCCAGATGTTGCAAATGCATTTATTTCTTCACTATCTAATATTTGTACTCGATATCCTTTGTATAATTCTGGTTTATCTGAATTTATAACGAGCG
This sequence comes from uncultured Treponemataceae bacterium, assembly GCA_964371205.1. Taxonomy (GTDB): domain Bacteria; phylum Spirochaetota; class Spirochaetia; order Treponematales; family Treponemataceae; genus CAYJNB01. The sequence goes on along the minus strand of CAYJNB010000222.1, from coordinate 811 downwards.
TTTGGCAAATAGTATTTAGATACCCTTGCAATTGCTCATTTGTATAAGACGAGTAATTTGTAAGGATATTTGCTGCAACTGCACGCCCAATATAATACTCTTGTTGTGGTGTAATTTCTTCGGTTGCACTAGCTATAGCTGTACCTGCATTAACACCTGCTTTTGCTAAATCGATCATTTGCATAACATCTAACGACTCACACGAAAAAATAAAAAAACATATAAGGCATAAGCTTAAAACGTATAGTTTTTTTACAAAACAGGTTTTCATTGCTGTGCTCCTTCTAGGTTTCCTTCAATAATAAAGTTTTTTAATTCTTCCATATCCACTGCGTATGATTCCATTTTGTCTACTTCATCATAATTTACTACATTGTTTTCTTTATAAGCATCTTCAACCTCTTTGTTAAAGCCCTTTCCTGCTAATGCCAGTTCATCTGCAGAGGTCGAAACTGAGGTTCCCGAACGAGTTACAATTTTTTTTGTGGTTGTGCTTGATGATGGAATCCATCCTTTAATTGCTGAATTTGTTTTTAATACAACAAATAGCCATTTGCTTTTATCTTCAATTACTTTGATTTCTTGACCATATACTAACTCATCAGTTGTTTTAGCAAAAAACCAAGTAGAATCTTTTAATGCTACTGTTTCTACTGAAACATATCTGGTAGTCTCGTCTGCAATTAAAGAAATTAGCGTAATACCCAGAAAGGTAAAAGTAAGCAATATTTTTTTCATAATAATATTCCTTTGTGTTATTTAGGTACAATTATATCATATTACCGCAGAATATACAAAAAAATATAAAAAA
>CAYJNB010000221.1:0-3643 GCA_964371205.1 uncultured Treponemataceae bacterium | reverse complement strand
GGGGTATGATTACTTTCTTCCAATTTTTACCATGGGAAAATACTTTACCGAAAATAAAAAGACATTGCTACCCTTAGCAATTCAAGTGCATCATGCTGTATGCGACGGTTTTCACCTTTCGAGGTTTATTAACGAACTACAAGATTTTTTAAATGCATGATGCAAGTATTAAATACCTTAACTATATACTACGGAGAAAAATATGCACAATAAACAACGAAAAGTTTGCGTTTCTAATAAATACAAAAAAAAGGCTGATACATACGACAAACAATTTTTAAGCGAAAATATGATGGGGCCTAACAGTATTCGTGTTTTGGAAGAAATGCTGGAAAAGGTAGAACTCAAAAAAGGAATGAGAGTTTTAGATCTAGCTTGTGGAAGAGGTTTAACATCTATTTTTCTTGCAAAAGAGTACGGAGTAGAAGTGTACGCAACTGATCTTTGGACTTCTGCAACAGAAAACTATGAAAGATTTAATAAAATGGGTGTAGGCGATTCAATAATTCCTCTTCAATTTGATGCTTCAACCATGCCCTTTGCAAACAACTACTTTGATGCCGTAATTAGTGTAGATAGTTACCATTACTTTGGCAACAATGATGAGTATTTTGCAAAGTACATATCACCTCTTTTAAAAAAAGATGGTATTGTTGCCATAGCATTCCCTAGTATTAGACAAGATTTTACCTTTGAAACAATTCCAACTGAGATGAAACCATTTTGGGAAGAAGAAGCTTTTAACATGTGGAGATCTAAAAATTGGTGGACAAAGATATTTGAAAAACATTTGAATGATTTTAAGGTAAGTGAACTTGCTTGCTTTAATGATGCATGGAATGATTGGCTCCAATTGGATAATGAATATGCCGTTGAAGACAGAAAAATGATGAAAGCAGACGATGGAAAGTACATGAACATCGTTGCCTTTACAGGTAGGGTAAAGTAAATAAGCTTCAAAAGGCAAGTTCATAAAAAAAGAGCGGTGAGAGTATTTCACCGCTCTTTTTAGCTAGTAACTAAGGATGTTTATATCCACACTTAGGACAAATACCCTTATCATCTAATGCAATACCACAAAGAGGGCAGCGCTCAATGTTATTTTTTGTTTCAAACTCAGCAGATGCTGCATTTACTCCACTGGTAAAAGTAATTTTAGAAATGTTCAATTTGTCTTTGAGCAGTTCATAGACAATTTTTATAAACCCTTCAACAGTCATTGTTTCTTTTGTAACAACCAAACGGCAGTCAGGGTATGCAGTTGCTAACTCTGTTTTAAAAGCTTCACCTTTCATAGTATTTTGAGGTGCGCCATCTTTTATTCCGGTATCTTCATACACTTTTAGAATAGCTGGAAGCAAAGGGTCGTCTGCTCTTAAAACAAGTGCATGGTCAAAATTTTGTAAGACTGCCCATGCTGTCTTCTGTATTTCATTACATGGGAATACCATGTTTACACCTTCATTTACGGTATCTTCTACTTCAATTGTTAAAATACCAGTGTGTCCATGTAGGTCCTGTGCTTCCCCCTTAAAACCAAAAAACCTGTGTGCATACTGTAAATCAAATTTTGTAATGCTTTTCATAAATGTACTCCTTAAATATAATTATGATAATGATTATCACTATCATAATTATACTGCTATATACTAAATTTGTCAACTTTTTTTTAATTAAATATTGTAAAATGATTTTAAATTTATTATAATATTGATAATCAGTATCATAAAAGAAGGTAAGGTTATGAAACAGACTAAACAAAAACAAGCTGTACTCGACACTGTAAAAAATATGAAAAACCATCCAACTGCAGATGAAGTTCACAAAGAAATATCTAAGACTGATGTTGGGGTAGGTATTGCCACTGTATATCGAAATTTGAATGCTTTTGCTAGTCAAGGTCTAATTAAAAAGGTTGTTATTCCCAATTCTTCTGACCGCTTTGATTATAGACTTGATAAACACGAACATTTTTTATGCGAGAAGTGTGGAAAAGTGCTAGACGTTGACGTGAGCATTTCTATTGGTACTCCAAAAGATAAAATCAATTATACAAATTACGCACTAACACTTTTTGGTATTTGTGACGATTGCGCTTCGTAACTATTTCTAGCCCCTGAGCAGCAATAAACTACAAATAAATTGACATGTTTGCTGTATTAGGTAATCTTTGCCCTATTGTGTTCTCTTCTCAGCATAGAAAGTATTTTTGCTATATATAAAACGGAATTAAGCTCTCTCTCCGCCCATATTCTGTTGCTGGTACAATCATCGAGTCCAAATACAAGTTCTACTGTATCACCGTTTCTAACATATGTTTGTACAAAAGACTTTATTCCCTGGCGATGCATAGTTTCAAAAGATGCCTTTTGAGTAAATGTTTCTGCTAAGTCGTTTGAGTACAGAATTCCACCTTTTTCCGAGGTAAAAAATTCTCCAAATACATCTAAGCCTACATTTTGCAATGTATCTATCTCGCGGCTAATACCTTCTCGCACAAATTCATAGGTATTATCATAAGAAATTCTATCTTCTCTAATTTCGAAAATGTAACTTCGGTCTGCATTATACTTATCCGAAACATATTTTAAAATAGTGTAAATTGATTCATCACTTCCGTCATTACTGTAAACTTCATTAAATACATCGTCTATAAGTTCTTTGTCAAAATAAGAGCTTGCAATACGATTTGCATTTTCGAGTTTTGTTAAGTTAATCATCGTTCCGCTTTGTAAAGCATCTGAGTAGAATACATACTGATTCTTACCTAATATCTTAGCTTGGTACAAGGCTTTGTCGGCTGCTTTATACAGTTCGTTATATGAAGTTCCCATTTTAGGAAACAAGGAAATTCCAATACTTCCCGAAATCGAATATTCTTTATTAATACCTGAATATGTTTTTTGAAAAGCTGTAGCAATTTTTTTTGCTCTTTCTTCTACCAGTTTTAGATCTGTTACGTTTTCTACAAAGACAATAAATTCATCGCCACCAATTCGAGCTACAATATCGCTACCTCTGAACACTGCTTTAAGCTCTGATGCAACTTCTTTTAGAACCTCATCTCCAAAAAAATGGCCAAGATTATCGTTTACTGCTTTAAAATTATCTATGTCTACAATAAAAAATGCATGCTGATTATGTTTGTTCTTAAGAATTTTCTCTGAAATAAAATTTTCAGCACTTATCTTATTATAGCAGCCAGTAAGAAGATCCATTTTTGACTTTTCACTTAAAATCTTCTCTTCGTGAACGTCAATACTTTTTCCTATAACAAATACTAGGTTATTTTCTTTATTATAAACAGGCAGGTATGAATATCGGAAGTATCTAAAATTTCCGTCAGCCATCTTAAACCGAATATCAAGAGGTACGTCAATGCCGTTTTTCATATTTTCAACAAGGCATTTGTAATTTTCGACATCGTCTGGGTGAATAAATCCTTTTTCTAGTACTAAATCGAGAGGAAGAGGCCTTCCTTGGTTATTTTTATTTTGAACAGCATCTATACCATAGTATTGTATATGCAAAGTTCGCATATCGACCGAAAAAAACCACTCGTTAGATAACTCAGATAGCTTTCTAAGTAAAAGTCCATCAGAAATTTTATCAAAAAAATAATCTTCGTACATATCTGATAAAT
>CAYJNB010000220.1:0-3656 GCA_964371205.1 uncultured Treponemataceae bacterium | reverse complement strand
ATTTTATTTTTTCCCTTTTCAGCAAATTCCTTAGTTATATCGCAAAGCATTACTTTACAACCATCAACTTGTGCAAAGGTGTGTGCAATACCAGACCCCATTGTGCCGGCTCCAATTATTCCTATTATCATACTTCCCTCTCTCTAACTGTTTATAAAGATCCGTTCTTTCTTTTTTTCTAAAAAAGCCTTCATTCCTTCTTTTTGATCTGCGGTACCAAAACAATTACTAAATGCTTTTACTTCTAAATGCAATGCATCATCAATATCTTTATTGAACCCTTCATTTATTACGAATTTGCTATTAGCTATCGCAATAGGTGCATTAAAAATGATTTCTTTTGCTAGTTTAAGAGCTTCACTTCTTAACTGATCTTGTGAATAGACGCCATTTACTAACCCTACACGAAAAGCTTCCTGAGCATCTATATTTTTTCCCGAAAAAATCATGTACTTTGCAACCCCTTGTCCAACTATCCTTGAAAGCCGTTGGGTACCCCCAAATCCAGGAGGTATCCCTAATGAGACTTCAGGCTGTCCAAAAATTGCGTTTTCTGAGCATAAGCGGATATCGCAACACATTGCAAGTTCACAGCCACCACCTAGTGCAAATCCATTTATCGCTGCTATTACTGGAATTTTTAATGTTTCAATTTTTCTAAAAATACCATTACCTTTTTTTGAAAATTCTTCTGCTTGTTTTTGTGTAAAACTCCTCATTTCTAAAACATCAGCACCCGCAACAAAACTTTTGTCACCGTCTCCTGTTATGATTACACAACGAATAATATTTACATCGATACCCTCTATTACATCCTTTAGTTCCTCTAGTACATGAGAGTTAAGCGCATTCAGCGAATCTTTTCTGCAAATGGTTATTATTGCTACTTCATTTATTTCTTCATAACTTAAGTACTTCATTTTTCTCCATAAATACTCTCGAATACAACTTCTACTTTATTCGCAGTACCTTTCAATGATTGTAGAACATCCCATGCCACCACCAATACACAAAGTTGCAAGACCTTTATTTGCTTTTCGTCTTTGCATTTCATACAATAGGGTTACTAAAATCCTGCATCCTGACGCTCCTACCGGGTGGCCCAACGAAATAGAGCCTCCATTGACATTTAACTTATTTGCATCTATTCCCAAGTCTTTTCCAACTGCCAATGCTTGGACAGCAAAAGCTTCATTTGCTTCTATCAGATCTAAATCATTAATTGTTAAAGAAAGGCGTTTCAAAACTTTTTTTGTAGATAGCACAGGCCCTATACCCATAACGGTAGGATCTACCCCAGCTAAAGAACCAGCAAGCCATGTTGCCAAAGGCTTGACCCCAAGCTCTTTTGCTTTTGCCTCACTCATTACAACAACTGCAGCTGCCCCATCATTTATCGTAGAAGAATTACCTGCAGTAACAGAGCCATCTGATTTAAATGCTGCTCTTAGTTTTGATAATCCTTCTACCGTTACATTTTCTCTAATTCCTTCATCCTTATCAAAAATAATTGTCTCTTTTTTTTCTTTAATTTCAACAGGAACAATTTCATCATCAAATTTATTATTTGTCTGTGCAAATTTTGCCTTGCTTTGACTGTTTGCAGCAAAAACATCCATTTCGTTACGTGTAATGTTCCACTTTTCTGCAATATTTTCAGCAGTAAAGCCCATGTGATAGTTGTTAAAACTATCTGTAAGAGCATCATGTACCATTGAATCAACTAGTTTTCCGTCTCCTAAGCGATATCCGTAACGGCCTTGTTTTAATAAATACGGAGCATTAGACATATTTTCTGCTCCACCTGCAACTACGATATCTGCCTCACCACAAGCAATAAGGCGAGCTGCCATATTCACAGCTTCAAGACCCGATCCACACACAACATTAATTGTCACAGCCGGAGTTTTATTAGGAATACCAGCAGCCATTGCAGCCTGACGTGCGACATTCTGCCCGAGGCCAGCCTGTAAGACGCAGCCCATATATACCTGGTCCACTAACTCTGGGTTCATATTTGCTCGTTTGAGAGCTTCTTTTATAACAATACTTCCTAAGGTTTGTGCAGGCACACCACTTAATGCACCGCCCATACTACCTAGTGCAGTTCTACAAGCGCCTGCTAATACTACTTTCATATCTTCTCCTCTCAATCCAACTTATAAACACATAATATTTATGCTTCCCTTTATCAGTTATCACTTATACTGCATTAAACATGCTATTATAGGATACCTTTAATTCTTCTCTGAAATTAGGGTGTGCAATATTGATTAAAGATTCTGCCCGTTGTTTTAACGTTTTTCCTTTCAAATGAGCGATTCCATATTCTGTTACAATATAGTCAACATCGCACCGTGACGTAGTAACCACAGTACCTTCTGCAATTCTTGGAACAATCTTTGATAATTCACCTTTCACACTTGATGGCATTGCTATAATTGACTTTCCCCCAATAGACATAGTCGCCCCTCTTACAAAATCTACCTGTCCGCCTATACCAGAAATTTGTTTTCCTCGAACCATCTCAGCGTTTACCTGCCCCATCAAATCAACTTCAATGCAAGAATTAAGAGAAACCAAATTGTCATGCTGACAAATAACGCGAGGGTCATTCACATAATCAACTGGTGCCATAAATATGGTATTATTTTGATTAACATAATCATATAATTTTTTTGTTCCCATAAGGAAGGTAGCAACACTCAATCCCTTATTTATATTTTTTTTGTTGTTAGTTATTACCCCCCGTTGAATCAAGTCAACGACCCCATCTGAAAACATTTCTGAATGAATACCTAATTCCTTTTTGTCTTTCAAAAACATTAAGACAGCATCAGGAATTGCTCCAATACCCAATTGTAGGGTGTCGCCATCATTAATGAGAGTAGCGCAGTATTCACCAATCTTTGCCTCGATTTCTGTTATTTTAGGAGGCTGTAATTCCAATAAATCTTTTTTGCTCGTTACAAAAAAATCAATTTCATCGACATGCAATTTACAATTTCCATGAGTATAAGGCATACTTGAATTCACTTCAGCAATAACAATTTTTGCATTTTTTGCCGCAGAAAAAGTATAGTCGACTGACACACCTAAAGAGCAGTAACCTTCTTCATCCGGGGGAGCTACGCTGACCAAAGCCACATCTACTGGTAAAGTTGTTTCCCATAACTTCGGAACTTCTGAAAAAAAACATGGCGTAAAATCTGATTGCTTACAATGAACTGAAGCACGTGTTGGTGCACTTAAAAATAAGCCGTTGAACTTAAAGTTCTTTGCATATTCAGGCTGGCAATATTTTGCCTCGCCAAGAGAAACCATATGAACAATTTCCACATCACTCAATCTATTTGAATTTCTGACTAAAGCTTCAACAAGTGTTGTTGGTTCTCCTGCAGCATGCCCTATTACAACTCTATCTCCCGATTTTATATTTAACACTGCATCATCAGGGGATACTATGTTCTTCAGACCATTCATTACTACACACCTCTTTTTAAAATTTCTCTAGCTTGGATCAATAAATCTTCGTTTATTGGATTTTCAATTATTACATCCTTAACATACGCGACATTCTTCGAAAGCACCTCAAGAATCCATTCTCTCGTTTCAAATTTATTACAAGGGCAATGAGAGCAATTGCCCAGTAATTT
>CAYJNB010000219.1:0-3667 GCA_964371205.1 uncultured Treponemataceae bacterium | reverse complement strand
AAATAAAAGAACTGGTTTTAATGGAACAGGATTTACAACATTTTTTAGTGGATTCACTTGCTGATCGAGATGCACTTTTAGATAAAAATGAATTACACCATCCGCGATTCAAATATGCTCATGAGTTTGCAAATGCCGATGTAATTGTTATTGCAGCACCATTTTGGGATTTGAGTATTCCCGCACTATTAAAAGTCTACATCGAAAACATCAGTGCAGAAAAAATTACCTTTGGTTATACTGCAACCGGTTTGTGTGGCTTATGCAAGGCAAGCGATATGGTATTTATTACCACACGCGGTGGCAAATTTAAGGGAACTCCAATGGAAATGGGAGTAGCATACATGCATGCGCTTAGTATGTTTTTTGGTATAGAAGGTTTTCACTCTATTGAGGCCGAAGAACTTGATTCAAAAATTGATTCAATAGATTCTCTTTTAAGTGAAGCAAAAAAACAAGCCCTCTCTGTTGCTAATTCTTTAAAAGACAGCTTATAGCTGCTTTTCTTACGTAATCATATCCTTTCTCTTGCTAATAGTTTTGTAGTTTTATATACTGCATATATGAGCATGTGGCTTCCAGCATTTTTGCTGTACGGTGCGTTAGTCCCAATAAATATCTATTTACCTCTCTTTTTACGCGATATGGGTTATTCAATGGGTATTGTTGGTGTTTTACTTGCTCTCGCCGAATTTTCTGGTTTAATTGTCCCCTTTTTGCTGAGTAATGTAATAGATAAAACACGCCAATACGGTCTTTTTGCAATAATCTATGGCTTATTAATGGTATTTTTGCCCATACCGCTTATGTATATCGAAGGAGCAGCCTTTTCGGCATTGTTTTTAGCAGTCTATGCAGTCGGCTATCGAGGTGTAATACCCGTTACAGATTCGCACATAAGTTACTTGCTTGGAAAAAATATACATCGCTATGGTATGGTACGTGCAATCGGTTCTTTTGGCTTTGTTGCATTATCAATAGTATTACAATATATTGCTCAAATAGATTCTCAAATCAAAATGGATTATATACTCTGGTCAATAATTCCTTCGGCTCTCTTTATTCTTTCAATGCTTACTATCCCGGGCTTGCTTTCTCCCTGCAAACATATGACTGATATGCCAAATGTTATTCAACCAGAAAAATCCAAAAATAATCAAAAATTAGCAATACGAGAAAAAATAAAACAAAATTTAGGCGATTTTCCTTTTATCTTTTGGTTTGGAATGTTCATAATATTTCTTTCATTTGTTGCACTTGTTTTTCCAACAAAATTACTTTCAGTATACTTACTCGAAGAACTTAAAGTTTCTAATTTTGCAGTTCCATGGGCAGCCTCAGTTATAGCAGAAATTCCATTTATGTTTTTTGCTTATAGACTATTACGACGGTACAATACCCTAAAGCTACTCCTTTTTTGTTCAATCTTTGTCTCGATAAGATTGATACTCTACGTAATATTTCCTTCATTTATCGGAGTAACACTCATTCAAATCATTCATGCAATTAATTATGGCATATATCATCCGGCAGCAGTTCTTTTTGTAACAAAATATGCACCACAAAAAAAGCTAGTGCTTGCTATGACTCTCTATGTTCTTGTAACTGTAGGGCTAGCAACCGTTGTTGGAAGTGTGCTTTCAGGCTTTATAATCCAACACTTTGGATACGCAACTCTCTTTATAAGCTTTTCTATTCTTCCACTCATTGGATTAATTGCCTATTTTATATATAAGGAAAAACTAACATGTTAGCAGTGTTTGTAAATTGTGGAACCGTAATTCTTGGTTCACTTATTGGTTTGCTCTTAAGCGGCAAGAAAAACGACGAGCTCGAAAAAGTAATTACTTCTGCTGCAGGGCTTGTAACACTCGTAATTGGTTTTCAAATGGCATTTACCTACGAAAACATTATCTACTTATCGCTTGCTTTAATTCTTGGCGGCATAGTTGGAACACTCTCCAATATAGACGGAAAAATCCTTTTATTTGGCAGTATGTTAGAAAAACTACTCTATCATAAAAAAATTGCCAAACAAACCGACTCAGAAAAACCAAAACCAAGTTTTGCTTATGCTTTTTTGAACGCATCTGTGCTTTTTTGTGTCGGGGCAATGTCTATACTTGGCTCCTTTCAAGCAGGAATAAGCAATGATTATAGCGTAATATTTACAAAATCTGTCCTTGACGGATTTATGGCAATCGTATTTGCTGCAGCTCTCGGCATAGGAACAGCCTTTTCTGCTATAGTAATCTTTGTATATCAAGGCTCTTTAACACTTCTATCAACCCTAGTTGAGCCATACGTATCTGAACAAATGCTCACCGAAATAACTGCATCAGGCGGTGTGCTTATCGCAATGATAGGTTTTAATGTTATTGGACTCACCAAACTCAAAACTGCAAACTATCTGCCGGCCATACTTTTTTCAGTACTCTTTGTCCTTCTTGACCCATACATTACACAATTAGCCTCAAATTTTTAACCATATTTTTTTTCTTTGGCGCCTCATCTGCCTCCGGCAGACGACCGAGCTCTTGGCTTAATCTTTGGCACGAACTGTGCCAAAGTATACCGCCAACGATCTCTGGCGCACTTAGAGCGGGAGAGAAACCGCAGAGCCGCTTTTGGCACTACGATAAATTGCCTCGATTAATTCAACCGATTTAGACGCTTCGATACCATCAATATCGAGTGGTAAATTATTTTCGATTGAGTTAACAAGAGCTTCAAAAACTCTTTGATGACCGGCAAAATTAATAGTTGAAGGATCTGAAGCTCCAGCATTTGCACTTTCTGTATTAGAAAATTTTTGTCTAATTTTTTCATCTTCTGGAGTTTCTTCTGCAAAGGTCCATTTTACAATATTGTCTTCTTCAAGACTAATACTTCCTTTGGAACCGCAAATTTCTATTTTCTTAGAAAACCCAGGGTAGGCTGCCGTTGTTCCCTCAATAACCCCTAAGGCACCATTTTTAAATTTTAAAATAGCAGTTGCAGTATCCTCAACTTCGATTCTCTCGTGCGCAAGTGTCTTTGTATAAGCTGTAACCTCAGTTACTTCGCCCATAAGATACTGTAAAACATCAATACCATGAATTGATTGATTCATTAAGGCTCCACCGCCATCAATTTTCCATGTTCCTCTCCATGCACCAGAATCGTAGTATTCTTGCGTTCTATACCACTTAACTTGTGCATCGGCCATTGCGAGAGTGCCAAAACGCCCTTTTTCAATAGCATCTTTAATGAGTGCAACAGCCTCAAGATATCTCGACTGGAATATTCCTGCTACTAATTTATTACACTCTTTAGCAACATTTATTATCTCAAAACAGCGCTCTTTTGTAACTTCAAGCGGTTTTTCAACAACAACATGCTTGCCAGCTTTAAGAGCAGCAATCGCTACCTCTAAATGTAAACCAGAAGGGGTTGCAATTGAAACAACATCAATAGTTGGATCAGATAAGAATTCATCTAAATTAGAATATGCCTTGCCACCATTTTCGTTGCAAAATGCAGAAGCTTTTTCTTCTTTTGGATGAAAACCTGCTACAAATTCTGCATTTTCCATCTCATCAATTGCTTTTACGTGGTACTTTGCAATCATACCAAGCCCAATTATACCAAATCCATACTTTTTCATACGTTAATTCTCCTTTAGTTG
>CAYJNB010000218.1:0-3694 GCA_964371205.1 uncultured Treponemataceae bacterium | reverse complement strand
GCCACGCAATTGGTTAGATACTAGAAATCGCGTGCTGCAAGATAGGTGTATTCGCGGTATGTGCGTTTTGCCTTTTCTTCAGCGCGTTTTAAGAGCATTTCAGCGCGTGCAGGGTCTGCAGCTTTGAGTGTCTTAAAGCGAACTTCTTTGTACATAAAGTCAGCAAGTTTGAAGTCTGGTTCTTTGCTGTCGAGTTGGAAAGGATTCTTTCCTTGATCAGCAAGGCGTGGGTCAAAGCGATATAATGGCCATAAACCACAAGAAACAACTTCTTTTTGATTTGTCATACCATATTGCATGTTAATACCATGGTTAATACAGTGGCTGTATGCAATAATGATTGATGGACCGTCGTAGCTTTCTGCTTCGCGGAATGCTTTGATTGTTTGAGCCATGTTTGCACCCATAGAAATGTGTGCTACGTATACGTAACCGTAACTCATTGCAATCATACCAAGGTCTTTCTTAGCAATTGGTTTACCTGCAGCTGCAAACTTTGCAACAGCACCAATTGGAGTTGCCTTAGACATTTGTCCACCAGTATTTGAGTACACTTCTGTATCAAGAACAAGAAGGTTAATGTTGCGGCCAGATGCGATTACGTGATCGAGACCACCGAAACCGATGTCATAAGCCCAACCGTCACCACCAATAATCCATACAGAACGTTTGATTAAGTGATCAGTAAGTGAATCAAGTTCAACTGCTAATTCATCTTTTGAACCTGCAAGAGCTTTTTTAAGAGCTTCTACATTGTCGCGTTGTGCTTCAATTGCAGCTTCATCTTCTTGTGCATTTGCAAGAACTGTTTCAATTTCTTTTACAGCAATACCTTTTGCCTTAACTTTTTCTGCAACTTCAACAGCATATACTGCTAATTTGTCGCTTGTTAAACGCATACCATAACCGAACTCAGCTGCATCTTCGAACAATGAGTTTGACCATGATGGACCACAACCACGAGCGTTTTTGCTGTATGGTGTAGAAGGTAAGTTACCACCGTAGATTGAAGAACAACCTGTAGCGTTTGCAATAACTGCGCGGTCACCGTACATTTGTGAAAGCATCTTTACGTATGGTGTTTCACCACAACCTGCACAAGCACCAGAGAACTCAAAGAGTGGGCGAGCCATAGCAAGACCCTTAGCTGTTGCAAGGTTCAAGTCTTTTGCATCTGCATATGGTAATGTTTCGAAGAAGTTCCAGTTTGCAACGCCTTCTTCGCGTACGTCGATAAATGGTTTAAGAGCAATAGCTTCTTTTGCTTTTGCAGGACAAGATTCAACACAGAGACCACAACCGGTACAGTCTTCAACAGAAACTTGTAAAGTTACTTTACAACCTTCAACTGGTTTTGGTTTTGCATCAACTGCTTTGAAAGTTGCTGGAGCTTTTGCAAGATCTGCATCTTTTACTTGTTTCATACGTAATACAGCATGTGGACAAACTACAGTACAGTTACCACATTGAATACAAGTTTCTGAATTCCAGTATGGAACACGTTCTGCAATACCACGTTTTTCGTATTGTGTTGTAGCAGTTGGGAAAGTTCCGTCAACTGGTACTTGGCTGATTGCAAGGTTATCACCCTTATTAACAGCAATTGTTCCTAAGATATCTTTAATGAAAGTATCTGTTGCAGAAATCATAGCTGGCTTCATTTTTACGCTGCTAGAAACAGTTTTTGGATAGTCAACTTTTTCTACACCGGCAATTGCCATGTCGATTGTGTCGATGTTTTTCTTAACAATGTCGGCACCTTTTTTACCGTATGTTTTTTCAATTGCTTTTTTGATAAGAGTAATTGCTTCTGCTTCAGGAAGAACACCTGAGATTTTGAAGTAAGCTGTTTGCATAACAACGTTAATACGTGTACCCATACCAGCTTTTTCTGCAATTGTCATAGCGTCAATAACGTAGAAGTTAACTTCTTTGTCGATAATGTGCTTTTGAACTTCTGCAGGAAGGTGATTCCATACTTCGTCTTTGCTGTAGGGACTTGTTAAAAGGAATGTTCCACCTTTTTTGATGTTTGCTAAAAGATCATATGTTTCTAAGAATGCAAACTTATGACATGCAACAAAGTCAGCTTGAGTAATTAAGTATGGTTTGCGAATTGCTTTTTTACCAAAACGAAGGTGAGAAGCAGTCATTGTACCTGATTTTTTAGAGTCGTATACAAAGTATGCTTGAGCATTGTTATCTGTTGCTTCACCAATAATTTTGATAGAGTTTTTGTTAGCACCAACAGTACCGTCTGAACCCAATCCGTAGAATAAAGCTTCGTGGTTGCCTTCTTCTGCAAGATAGAAACTTGCATCGTAAGAAATGCTTCCGCCGAGTACGTCGTCGTTAATACCAACAACAAAGTGATTTTTCTTTTCGCCACTAAGGTTATCGTAAATTGCTTTAACCATAGCTGGAGTAAATTCTTTTGAACCTAAACCGTAGCGTCCGCCAAGAACAACTGGGTTGTTAATTGGACATTTGCCAGCAGCTGTCATTTCAGCAATAGCTGTTACAACATCTTCGTATAATGGCTCACCTAAAGAACCTGGTTCTTTTGTGCGGTCTAATACTGCAATTGCTTTTGTAGTTGTAGGAAGTGCTTTTACAAAAAGTTCTGCACTGAATGGGCGGTATAAGCGAACTTTTAAAAGTCCTACTTTTTCTCCCTTTGCGCTAAGAGCGTCTACTGTTTCTTCAACAGTGTCTGCACCTGAACCCATAAGGATAATAACTTTTTCTGCATCTTTTGGACCATAGTAGTCAAATAAGTGGTATTGACGACCGGTTAATTTTGCATACTCATCCATATATTTTTGAACGATAGCAGGAGTTGCTTCGTAGTATTTGCTTACTGCTTCGCGACCTTGGAAGTAAACGTCTGGGTTTTGTGCTGTTCCGCGTAAAGCAGGATTTTGTGGAGTTAAACCACGTGCACGGTGAGCGCGAACTAATTCGTCGCTAATCATTTTTTGCATTACTTCTTTAGAAACTTCTTCGATTTTTTGTACTTCGTGTGATGTACGGAAACCGTCAAAGAAGTGAACAAAAGGAACGCGTGATTCGAGTGTTGCTGCATGAGCAATAACTGCAATGTCCATAACTTCTTGAACACTGTTTGAAGAAAGCATAGCCCAACCAGTTTGACGACATGCCATAACGTCTTGGTGATCACCAAAGATTGAAAGTGCACTTGCTGCTACTGCACGAGCTGCTACGTGGAATACAGTACTTGTTAATTCACCAGCAATCTTGTACATGTTTGGAATCATCAAGAGCAAACCTTGTGATGCTGTAAATGTTGAACTTAAGGCACCAGTTGTTAAAGCACCGTGTACTGCACCTGCAGCACCAGCTTCAGATTGAAGCTCTACAACTTCAGGTACTGTTCCCCAAAGGTTTGTTTTTCCCTTTGCAGACAATTCATCCGAAACTTCACCCATTGGACTAGATGGAGTAATAGGATAGATTGCAATAACTTCACTGAGGGCGTGAGCGACTTGACCTGCGGCTGTGTTGCCGTCAATCATTACCAGATTTTTTTCAGCCATTATGACCTTCCTTTAAAAAAATTTTAAAAAAGAGCCTATCTTAATATATACTAAGACTTCTCTTAACTAAGATGAGATTTACGCGATTAAAAAATCGCTACAATGTAGAATACATCTAAAAAAAGAAATATGCAAGA
>CAYJNB010000217.1:0-3705 GCA_964371205.1 uncultured Treponemataceae bacterium | reverse complement strand
ACAGATAAACAAGGGTTTAGAGATACCGTAGAGCATGCAATGGCTGGAGCTGCCCATAATTTTCATCTATACTATTACATGAATCGTACAGTACATAATGTGGAACCAATTATTGATTATTGTATTGACTATATCAATGATGGGGTGCGTAGTGCATGTTTAGATATAGATGTTGTAGATATTCTGGCTCATTTGCATAGTTATGGTTATCGATCAGAAGATATTCGAGTTGCGTTTGAAAGGTATGCTTACAAATTGCTCAAATTTCAAAACGAAGACGGAGGGTTCTGTGATGTACGAACTGGCATTCGACGTTTTGACTCTTGGGTTTGTGGGTATTGGGAACCACAAGGGCTTAGTAACTGTTTTGCAACATGGTTTAGAACTGCTACTCTTGGAATGATTGGTTGTATCTTGTTTCCTGAGCGTCAAGACGAATGGACTTTTAGAAATACTATCGGGATTGGTTACTTTAATAAAAATTATAACAAATAGAAGTTTGTTTTTGTCTTTAAAAGGGTGGAACAGTAGTTGCTGTTCTACCCTTTTTTTCTCTGTATTTAGTATTTTAGTTTATTTTTTGTACTCAGTATGATACACTATTCTAATGATATTAAGCAACAAATCCAAGGGAATTATCTGTATACTGGGGTCAGCTCTTGGATTTTCTCTCATGACTGTATTTGCAAAAGCTGCTGGCGATATTCCATTTACTCAAAAAATGTTCTTTAGAAATATTGTTGCATTTGCAGCTTCTGGAATTATACTATTTAGAAACAAAGGTTTTTCCATAAAAAAAGAACTAATACCACTTTATTATATTCGAAGTATTACCGGAACTCTCGGTATGATTTGTACGTTTTATGCTCTTGATAAAATGCTTCTTGCAGATGTTACTATTTTACTTAAACTTGCCCCATTTTTTACGGTGATTATGTCTTACTTTATTCTTAGTGAGCGTATTGATGCAATGCGGGTATTAATTATAATTGGTGCCTTTGCTGGAAGTGCATTTGTTATTAATCCTTCTTTTGAATCATTTTCTATAAATCTACCTGCTCTTATAGCGATTTTAGCAGCCTCCCTTGCTGGAACTGCATACACACTTGTGCGAAAGCTAGGCCAAAGAGGAGCAGACGGAGCGAGTGTTGTTTTTTTCTTTTCAGGTTTTTCTACTCTTGTTGCCATTCCTTTATTTGCATTTACCTACGAGCCAATGTCGATTATTCAGGTGTCTATGCTTTTATGTGCAGGTTTATCTGCAACGCTTGGTCAGTTTTCTGTAACAAAAGCATATATGTACGCTCCAGCACGCGAAATTTCTGTTTTTGATTACACTCAGATTATTTTTGCAGCTCTTTTCGGTTTTTTTCTATATGGAGAGATACCGAGTGGGTATAGTTTTATCGGTTACGGAATTATTGTATCTATGGCTATTGCGAGTTTTGTGTATACCAGGAAATTAGAGAAGTCATGACGCTCAATGAGATACTATTCTTACTTACGGTATTTTTTTCGCAAACAGTACAAACCATCAATGGATTCGGTGGCACTATGCTATCAATGCCGGCCTCAATGCGTTTATTGGGAATGGTAGAAGCAAAGACAATCCTAAATCTTGTTGCCTTATTATTAGGAATTTTCATTCTCATAAAGGTGCACAAAGATATCAATAAAAAAGAATCGCTAAAAATATCTATTTTTATGGGGATTGGAATAATAATAGGACTTTATTTGTTTTACATAATTCCATCAGAAATACTAATGAAAATATACGGAATTTTTGTCATTGTTGTGGCAATAAAAGGTTTATTTTCAAAAAGAGAAATAAAGTTTTCTTCTTTTGCACTGTTTTTAATCTTACTTAGTTCTGGAATTATTCATGGTTTGTTTTTATCAGGGGGGGCTCTAGTTGTTCTCTATGCAATTTCGGTTTTAAAAGATAAGACAATTATCCGTGCTACACTTGCCCCTGTATGGATTTTGTTAAACACCTCTGTGCTAGTGCAAGATATCGCTCGAGGTAATATAAACATCGAAGTAGTAAAACTCTTTTTGTATACAATTCCTATCTTAGTAGTCTGTGTGTTCTTAGGAAATTATTTACACTACAAGCTCAATCAAAGAACTTTTATTAAATTAACGTATATGCTGATTGTTATTTCCGGCTCCTTGCTTATTTTCTAATACAATCGTATAAGATAAGTTGCTAGTTGAAAATTTCTTTCTACTATGCTAGACTATTAGAATGGGTGGAAAAAAAGCAGTAAATTACGATGAGTCGCGCATAAAGACTCTCTCCTCTTTGGAGCACATCCGTCTACGTACAGGTATGTATATTGGGCGTTTAGGTGATGGTTCAAATCAAAATGATGGAATTTATATTCTCTTAAAAGAAATAATAGATAACTCTATCGATGAATTTATTATGGGTAATGGCGATAGAGTTGATGTTGAAGTAAAAGAAAACCGTGTTAAGGTACGCGACTATGGCCGTGGTATACCTCTTGGCAAGATAGTTGAATGTGTATCGGTTATTAATACCGGTGCAAAATACGATGATGAGGTTTTTCAGTTTTCTGTAGGTTTGAACGGTGTTGGTACAAAAGCAGTAAATGCGCTTTCGAGCTACTTTAGAGTTGTTGCTGTTCGCGACGGAAAATATGCCGAAGCAATATTCGAAAAAGGTAACCTAATCAGCAATAAGAGCGGAAAGGCAAAGCCTGAAACAAAAAACGGAACCTACGTTGAATTTACTCCAGATACTACAGTGTTTGGCGAATATACCTTTAACATGGAATTTCTTGAGCGTCGCATAATGAATTATGCCTACCTCAATACTGGGTTAACACTCTATTTTAACGGCACAAAGTACATGAGCGAGAAGGGGCTTCTTGATTTGCTTAATAACGAAATTGAAGACGAAGCCTTGTATCCATGCTCATATTATCGTGGAAAACAAATTGAATTTTCGTTTACTCACTCACATTCCTATGGAGAAAATTATTTCTCGTTTGTAAATGGACAATATACCTCCGATGGTGGAACACATCTTTCTGCATTTAAAGAAGGTGTTCTTAAGGGGATAAACGAATTTTATAAAAAAGCATTTAAAAGCGAAGATGTACGCGAAGGCTTTACCGGTGCTGTTGCAGTAAAAATTCAGTCTCCTATTTTTGAAAGCCAAACAAAAAACAAACTTGGTAATACCGAGGTGCGCTCATGGATTGTTGCAGAAACCAAGTCTGCAGTGGACGATTGGCTGCATCGTAACACTGAGGCCGCAAAATCGCTTGAACAAAAAATACTTGCAAACGAAAAATTACGCACTGAATTAAATTCAGTAAAAAAAGAAGCTAAGGAAGCAGCAAAGAAAATTTCTTTAAAAATTCCAAAGCTTAAAGATTGTAAATACCACCTGGAGGACGGAAAAAAAGGTGAAAATACCATGATTTTCTTAACCGAAGGGGACTCGGCATCCGGATCAATTGTTGGCAGTCGCGATGCGATGACACAGGCTATTTTTAGTTTGCGCGGTAAGTGCGAGAACATGTATGGTAAAAAACGTGGTGATATTTACAAGAATGCTGAGTTATACAATGTAATGATGGCACTTGGTATAGAAAATGATATAGAACACTTGCGTTATCAAAAAATTATTATTGCAACCGATGCCGATAATGATGGATTCCATATTAGAAATCT
>CAYJNB010000216.1:0-3736 GCA_964371205.1 uncultured Treponemataceae bacterium | reverse complement strand
CTGTAAAGAAATTGTTAACATTCAAACTGCAGGACTTACACAACGATTACGTCATACAAAAAGCGAAACAGTTGTTGTAGGAATTTCTGGCGGACTCGATTCTGCACTTGCGCTCATTATTTCAGCAGAAGCATTTAAGCAGCTAAAACTTGACTCAAAAGGAATTATTGCAATTACTATGCCGTGTTTTGGTACAACAGATAGAACCTACAACAATGCCTGTACACTGGTAAAAGAAATTGGCGCAACATTACGCGAAATACGCATAGAAAAAGCTGTTTTGCAACATTTTGCAGATATTGGACATGACCCGGCTGACCACAGTGTTACGTACGAAAATGCACAAGCAAGAGAGCGCACACAAGTACTTATGGACGTAGCAAATAGCTTGAATGCGCTTGTAGTCGGTACAGGCGACTTGTCGGAGCTTGCACTTGGTTGGGCAACCTACAACGGTGACCACATGTCTATGTATGGCGTGAATGCCTCTATCCCAAAAACACTGGTTCGACACCTAGTTTCGTACTACTCGCAAAAAGCAGGCACAGAGGGTAACAAAAAACTCGCTACTGTATTACAAGATATATTAGATACACCGGTAAGCCCCGAATTACTCCCTGCAAAAGACGGAAAAATCTCACAAAACACCGAAGAAATAGTCGGGCCGTATGAGTTACACGACTTTTTCTTGTACTATCTTATGCGCTGGGGCTTTTCGCCCGACAAAATTTTCTTTTTGGCAAAACAGGCATTTAAATGCGGAAGTAAAAACGAAGAGTACAGCGAAGAAACTATAAAAAAATGGCTTACCGTTTTTGTTCGTCGATTTTTCTCGCAACAATTTAAACGCTCTTGTTTACCTGATGGGCCAAAAGTGGGCTCAGTTAGCCTCTCTCCACGGGGCGACTGGCGCATGCCGAGTGACGCAGACGCCTCCGAGTGGTTGCAAATAATTGAACTTTTATAAGGCGTAAAGAACAGTATACAGCTAATAATGAATAGTATTAGCAACCATAATTTCTACATTTCCAAGGTTACATTCAACATCAAAGTGATTAGGAAGGCGTGCTGCACTGTTTTTTATAGCGCTTCCACTCATTTTTTCGCCGTTTATGTTCACACTGCCGAGCTTTGAATCAATAACATACGTCCAGTCGTTTAAGCTGCCGATTGTGTGCAAAGCAACTGAACCTAAGTCGCAACTAATGTCTGTTTCTCCGGTAAATGTTCCGACTAGCTTAACATCTCCAACAGAGGTTTCTATTTCTGTGCCTGCACTTGTTATGCCGCTCATTTCTATTGAACCGACGTCCACAGAAAAGTCAGACTCTTTCGTTATAATACTAATATTTTCTCCGTAGACTGAGCCAACTTCACATTCAACAGAAAACGAGTCTAGCGACATATCATTTGGAATTGTTATATACACTGTAGGAGGAAGAATTTTTCTGCTATCGAATAAAAAACCATAACGTTCATCTTCTATTTTTAGTGTTCCCTTAGAGTCAATTTTGCTTGTAACGCGTGCACTCGTTGTATTTTCTGAGCGAACAGATAGTCTGTCGCCTATTTGAATTATAACCTTTGCTGCGTCAATATCGATTTCTATTTC
This sequence comes from uncultured Treponemataceae bacterium, assembly GCA_964371205.1. Classification (GTDB taxonomy): domain Bacteria; phylum Spirochaetota; class Spirochaetia; order Treponematales; family Treponemataceae; genus CAYJNB01. The sequence continues at coordinate 2,124 of CAYJNB010000216.1, read as the reverse complement.
GTGCACAATACTTGACTCATAGTCGTTATGAGTGAATTCAATAACCTTTTCTTCAGAAGAAATAACTTGAAAATACTTAGCTTTTGCAAAATCTGCAAAATGAAGAACGCTGCCACCACCAATAAAACCAACTGCCATACAGACAGAACCGATTATCAATAAAATAACGGCAAATACTACAACACTTTTTGTTTTCTTTTTCATATTTTTGTCTCCTATATTCAAATTTAGCTAAATTTACTTGAACACCAAGCCCATCCGGACTGTAGCATTTTAAAAATAGCGGGCACTGCTGTCTTAAAAAACCATACACCTAAAACCACAGCAAGAATTGCAAAGGCTATTGCAAAAAGCCCTGCCCCAAACCCAAAGAGCGCTGTAAAGGGTGACACGGCAAATAATGAAGCAGCCAAAATAGTTCCAGTAACTGCGACAGCAATAAGCGCAAGAGCAACAACAAACCCGGCAAAACCGAGCGATAACAATGCAACAATTACGCCAAACAAAGCTCCAACAAGGTGAATCCAAATTGGGAATGTGGCAACTACAAGTGCTATTACTAACCATTTATTTACCGATTTAGATTTGTGCGAGTTTTTTGCATAACTCTTTGTATTTTTTGTGTTATTAAAATCCGTTTGCCATGATTGATTCGGAACGCATGCTTGATCTTTTAAGATTTGTTGTGCAAGTAGTTTTACATCTCCGAGAGAAGTGATTGTTTCAGCCTCATGCTCAAGACCTGCATCATCAAAATAGTTTTCGTAATACAATAGGGCATCTTCTCTTTCGTCTGAGGGCAGTGCACTCAATTCGTACCGTAATGCATCTAAGTATGCTTTTTTTGTTTTTAGGGTTTCTTGGCTCATTTTGTTACTCTCCTGAATTGCCAAATAAAATATCTTCAATTTTTTTTCGATGAAGACTCCACTCTCTACGGTAATTATCTAATTCAATCATGCCATGAGAGGTGATTTTGTAGTAGCGCCTATTTCTGCCCGAAAACTCTTGGTTGTATGTTTCGAGGCATCCATTTTTTTGTAAGCGTCGCAAAACCGGATACAGCGTGCTTTCCGATATTTCCATTAAGGAGCGAACGTCTTGCGTAATCTTGTAGCCGTAAGTTCCCTCTCTTGCTACTAAAGAAAGAACTACCGCCTCGAGTAATGCCGCTTCAACATTAAATGCCATTTATACTCTCCGTAATATTACTTAATTAACAATATTATATTTAATATAATATTGTTTTGTCAATAAGTTTTTCTTTATAATAAGTCAAACAAGTATGATTTTACATTGTAACAGCCCAGTGCATAAAAAAAAGACTGCCACAAAAATGACAGTCTTTTGATTCGCTAAAATAGCGACTATACTTATTGATTACTTTAATGCAAGATATTACAAGCTATTCTGCATCAGCAAAATCGATATAGGTAATATCTGGGTCGTAGGTTCCTTCGCGTTTTTCGCCTTTTGCACTTGGTATCTCAAGAACTTGACCGGGATAAATTAAGTGTGGGTCATTTGCTCTAGGGAAAGAAGCCTTGTTTAAGTCATAAATAGGCTGCCATGCGTCTCGGTCGCCGTAGATAAAGCTATATTCAGAAATTCTCCACATACAATCTGTTTGCGAAGAAGGAGTTTTTGACTGTACAGTGTAAAACTTAGGAAGAATCTTGTACTTGCCATCTGCGGTGTAAAGAGCGGCACCTTCTGCAAGGGCAACTTTAAATTGTGCAATTTTATCAAGCGCACTTTGTGCAGAAGTTTGTGCATCGGCAAATACTTGTTCTGCAAAGAAGGTATCTGCAATGTTAATATCTTCGCTAATTGAGGCATATTCAGGTTTTTCGTCGGCACCGGGATATTCGGTCACAAGTGATGCTTGCTCGCTCTTTGCTTGAGCGATTAAATCTTGGGCAACTTTGCTAAGAGCAAGATAGTTTGCTTCTATGGTTTTCATTGTTTCGAGAGCACCGTTTGCATTCTCTGTAGCACCCGATACATCGCCTGAACCAATCGATTTATTTGCAAGTGCAATTAAAGAAGATACATTGCTGTTATCCATGCTATCGGTTGGCATAATACCTTTCTCGTTAAGCTCTTTTTGCTTTGCTGTTGCCT
>CAYJNB010000215.1:0-3759 GCA_964371205.1 uncultured Treponemataceae bacterium | reverse complement strand
GAGAGCTGTTGCAATCGCAACAATCGGTTCATCGGGTGTGTACGTATCTTTCATTATTCCTCCGTCGTATTCGTATCTACTGCGCTATCAGTATCTGCGCCAAACGGATTATCATTATTTAGGGCAATACCGGTACGAATAAAGATTTTTGGTAATATAAAGGTTACAAAAAAACCGACAAGTGTTGTAGAAGTAAAGAGTAGTATATCCATCAGTCCTAATGCTATAAACGTGTCTTGAAACAGTGCTAACAGCATCATCAGTGCATAAGACAGAGCCGCAACAGAAAGTGTTCCGGCCGCTAGGCGAATTACCTTTTGATGTAAGTTTCCCAGACGAGCGGAGAAGCCCCCTGAGTCTAAAATTATTAAATACCCCATTCCAAAGCCAAAAATGAGGCCGGACTGAAAAGGCCCAATTGAGTGAATAAGTGAGGCAGTAAGAATAGCAAAGACGAGTGTTCTTATTTGCCGTTTTTGAGAGAAAAAAATTGTTTTTATAATTATAAGCAAATAGTAAGTAATGAACGCGATTCCGGCGCCTAAAAACCAACCAAAAAACACATCTGTAGGATAATGCACGCCTAAATATATGCGTGTTAATCCTACTAAAAGAGGTATTATAACTGCTGTGCAAATGCGAATTATAGTCCCTTTTTTTGACCTGTTTATAGGAATTAGGAGAGCTGCTAAAACCCAAAAGGTTGCTGTAATTTGAGCGTGTCCTGATGGGGAAGAAAAACCACTTTCGGCAACAATATAAACGGAAGGATCAACTTGAAAAGGGCGAGGAACAGCAAGTAAGAGTTTTAATGCAGTATTTACGGCAACAGTAAAAAATACCGCTAAAAAAAGCTTTATTCCCGATTTTTCACTAAAGCACCAGTACAGAATTGGCAAAAGAAAAAACACAATACCGATTCCAAAAAAATCAGAAAAAGCTTTAATTATACTTGTTAACAGGGGATTCTCTAGTTTTTGAAAGTGGTGAATCACCGCTAAGCCCCACTGTTCCACTGCACTCAATGTGCTCGAAGATGTAGAAAATACTTCCATACGTTTCTCCCAAAATGAGTATTGTGCACTTCTAAAAACTTCAGTTTTACGAGGTGCGCTATTTATTTTCCGCCAAGCGCTGGGTATCTGTTTTTCGGTGTAACTTCGGGCGACACCCACGGATACGGCTCATCATCTAAAACATCGGGTCGTAAATCGTCGTAGCGCCCAATATTATTCCAATACAAGTATCCTTGATTTACAGAATCTCTCATACCAAAAACTTGACGTTGTACATAGTCATTATCATAATATTCTCTATCGTATAAAACATTCAAGTAAAAGGCTTGCGCCCAGGGACGAATAAGCACCTTATTCCGTGCAATAACCGCATTGCGATATGTGCCATAGTAATAAATTCTGTATGGGCGCTCTGCAGGTGGCTCGTAAGCCATGAGGTCTTGCTCAAAGTGGCTCGGATAAAACATTGGCGAAATCGCATCTACGTATTGTGCCAATAATTCAACGTCTTGCCCCGTGCGTGCCCCTGTTCTATACCAGCCGTTTGCACCATAAATATCAATGCTAATCGGTGCGTCAATATTGTTTCGTGCATGAGATAAAAACGACATAAGCGCACTTTCTTTGTCCATACCGTGTTCTTGCCAACGGTAGGCAATGTTATTCATATTTAAGCCATCTGTCGGAAAGCGAATGTAATCAAATTGAATTTCGTCAAAGCCGCGCGCTATAAGCTCATTGGCAATGGCAACATTGTACGCCCAAACTTCTTCGCTGTAGGGGTCAACCCAGTTCTCGTCATAGTATTCTGTTTGCCCTTCATCATTTGTTCGGCGAATTCCCTGCCAGGGACGAAGATATTTTTTGTCCCACACGGCATAGTCACCGTTATCTATCGAAGCAAGGTGAGCGTCTTTAAAAACAACAATACGTGCAATCAAATATACGTTATGTTCTTTCATTTTGGGAATAAAGGTGTCTAAATCAATTGAATAGTCGCTCACAAAGGCTTTTTCGAGCACGGCACTATCTTTTGAATCGTACCGCAAAAGTCCCTTGTCGTCTTTCATGTCGATTACAAAGGTATCGAGATTGTTTTTTTCTAATACGTCCAAAAATTTTTCTTGCCCTGCAGCGGTTCTTATTTGATTTGGCGGAACATAAATTCCCTTTCTGTTTTGAATTTCGTCTATATAATCTGAATAAATTGCACTCGGATTTAGTAGCCACAGCTCCGACAAATGAGCGGTAAACGGAAAATTTAAATAGGTTGGAATGAACGAGGTACAATGTGCGATTCCGGGGGCGGCCGAAAGAGCTATGCGCCACCAATCAGGATAAAAAGGCTCATCGTTTATGGTTTTTGTTTTTAAATTAAACTCACTGATGCCATATTGGCGCGTAAAAAAGAGGCTCCCGTCAGCATACGTTAAGCCATCGATTGTGTCGGCAATCTGTTCTCCCTGCCAAACCAACTCAGCCTTTTTTGACTCCCACTGCAAACGGTAGATTTGTGGCTTAAAAGAGCGGGTCATATACACTTCGGTAAAAGGCCGATTTTGTTCATCATAGTTTATAAAAGTAACAATATCAGAAAGCTCATCAGCATAATCAATCGTTGGAATTAACTCAAAACCTTCAATTACATCCACCCACTTTGGATTTTCTTCTTCGACACGATAATAGGCAAGCCCATAAATTGCATGCGACATAAAAACAACCAGTTCTTCGTCAATGCCATATTCTTTTTTCATACTACCGACTGCGACGGCTTTTATGCCTGAAGTTCGGGCGGTACTTCCAATGTTTGTCCATGAATCTCCGGCATTTTGAGATAAATAAACCGCATCTTTGGTGGCTGTAACCATTATTGAAGAATCTGTCGGATGCACTTCTAAATCTTTTAAAAGTTGTGTCCGCGTTACAAATTCTTTTTCGCCGTTTGTAATTTGCTTAATGATATTTACCGGTAGATTTGCGTTTTTTAAAGTGAATGACTCTAAGTCTGAGCTAGCCAAAAGCCCCTCAGAGGTTAAAAAAAACCACTGCGAGCCTTCAATAATTTTATATACTTCACCGCCTGTCCACAGTGGAGTAAGCTCTCCGGTAGTTGAAGTATGAAATAAACCTTCTGTTGTGCCGGTTATATTTTCTGCTCGTATATTTACTTCCGCATTAATCGGAATATTAAAAATTACAAAAAAAATGCTAAAAACTGCTATCCTAAAAATCTGTAACATAGTAGAATGATAATAACAGAAAAACTAAAATATTAAAAGGTCGTGAGTATGAAAAAATCAAAAACACGAAAATTCGGTATTTTAACGTCGGGGGGAGACGCTCCGGGACTTAACGCTGCAATCAGAGGGATTGCCCGCACCGCAATGGATGAATTTGGCATGCGCGTTTTTGGCATTCAAGATGGCTTTCGGGGACTGATTGAAAACAATGTAAAAGAATTCCATGCTAAAGATCTTTCCGGTATTCTTACCCTTGGAGGAACTATTTTAGGAACCTCCCGCGAAAAACCCTTTAAATATACTGATATTCATCCTCTCACCGGAAAAACACCGGTAGAAAGCATAAAAGATACATACGAGAAACTTGGCTTAGATGCCATTGTTTGCCTTGGAGGTACCGGTACAAACACTACGGCCTACCGCCTTTCTCAAGAAGGCTTAAATGTAATTGGTATGCCAAAAACAATCGATAAAGACATTGCAGAAACAGATATGACATTCGG
>CAYJNB010000214.1:0-3764 GCA_964371205.1 uncultured Treponemataceae bacterium | reverse complement strand
GAGGAACTTCGTCTCTTTGAATATCTTTTATTTCCAGTACTTGCACTTAATCCTCGTCATTATAATTATATATAAGCGTATAAATTGCATTGCGTGCATTTTTTTTCATTCGAATAAACTGAACGTTAACAATGTATCCTCCGCCCTCTTCATCTTGGTTAACACGTAAAACGCGACCTATTATTGGCTCTGTGGTGGACTCTAAACGTAATTCTATACTAATTACACTACCTCTTTCCATTGAGTACTTTGTTCGCATGCAGCAACCGCCTCCAGAAATATCGATGAGTGCAGCACGAAAACGGTCCGAAAGCGGTGTATAAACAGTTTGCATATTTGAACCAGAACCTCTTTTTGTTACCTTTGTTGGAGAGTATAAGCAGGTCTTATCTAGTTCTATTCTTTTAAAACTTCTATTATGCATTGGCATCATCTTTTTATTATGAGTCAGCATAAGAGCACCTGCAGAGTGACGTACTTCTCTACGTATTACTCGAGAAGTAAACTGATAAGTAAGTCCTGTCTCCTCAACATAAAAAAAGCCGTACACTTTAGTAAAAAAAGGAAGTTCAACTTCAACATTCTCTTCGTTTAAAGGTGCAGAGACTAAAAATCCACTTGGATTGTTACCAACAAGCATTACCTTAGTGTTATCTAAGCGTTTGGAAGATATTGTTATCTCTTGATTTCGCGGTAGAGCCTCTGTAGTAATAACACCTTTAGATGTTCTGCGGTGTGTTTCAATTTTTTGTCTAATCGAGAATATAAGAAGTTTCATATTCTCTGTGCTTTCGCTACTAGGAAGCTTATCCAACGAGTGATAAATTGTTTTAAACAAGTTATCTGCCGCTGTATCGCTTTTTAGTAAAAACACAGGATTTTTTATGCGGTATTTTTTACAAATTTGTTCAAAAAAATCAATTTGTTGTTTAGTAAAACCATAAGCTGCTACAGCCCGTTTAATTTCATTCCTCGAGGCAAATAAAGGGGATTCTCCTGCTCTATGAGCATGGCCAGTTCCAACACCAAAATAGTTTAATATCTTGGTAATTATTACTATTAGAAAAATTACACAAATAGTAATAATAAAAAATTCTAAGTAAGGAAAATCCGCTCGAGCATCTAAAGGAGAGCCATCTCCAAGTTGTAACAAAAATAGCAAGCTACTCACATACACTCCAATTATAATGATTTTCTTGCTTCTAAAATTGCCTCCAACAGCGGTACAATTTCATATTCAGCAATATCACTAACTAATACAATATCATTTGTTTCAAAAGCATTTAGAAATTCGTCTAAAACTGCCGAAAAATCGCGCACAAAATCTGCTACTTGTTTTTCCTGAATAACAAAATTTTCAAAATACTCAGGAAAGAGCGCAAAATACGGCACAAAACCAAAGAACTCTTCTAGAGTAGTAGCAAGTACCTTTATTGTTTCGTGTACCTGTGCATCCTTTCCGCTCTGAAATTCTGACGAAATATTCATAAGCTTTTCGCACAAGGGCTCATAATCTGCAATTATCGACGAAAACTTCTCTAATACATCATATACGGTAATCGTCTTTATTGCAAGGTTTTTTGAAAAATCTATATCTTCTTCCATAAAAGAATCTATTTCTTCAACAGGTATTACAGCATTATCTAGGGAAAGTTCTGTAATCGAAGCGTTATTTTTTTGCAACTCCGACCCAAAACTTGCAATAAAATCACCCCATATTTTTTCATCACCAAGGGTTATATCAATTTCGCTGTTATCAAGTAGTATTTTCATGTATTATTTGTCCTGTTTATGAATTATAAATTATTTTTTTCCGCTATTTTGTGTACTAAAGTTTGTAATGGCAGAAGATTGTGAATTAAGATTATTTAATGTTGCTTCCATTTGTCCATAGGTTCTTTTTAATTGTGATTCTTTATCTGCAAGCTGTATTTCTAATTCTTTTACCTCTGTTTCGCTTGCTCTAATCTTTGTGTCTAAGCCTGAATTTTTTGTTGCAAGAATCCCACCTATTTGAGTGTACGGTTGTAATTGTGTATCCATTCTATAGGCAACCCCAGTATCAATAACCATATCGCCATCAGAATCAAACCCAAATAAATTCTTTATATCTACTAGATTATTTTCTAGAGCAGAATCTAATTTACCTTCGTCTATTTCTAAATAACCTCGTAACTGTGCTGCAGAAGCAGTACCACCCTGGGTTTTGCTAGAAATTCCCAAATTAGAAAGCATGCGCATATCGGTACTTTCTGTAGAAGGATAAGCCCCTGTAATTATACGCTGTAAAGCTTGCTTGCTATTATTAAGTGTAAAATCACCTAATTGGCTTCCTAAACGCTCCGAGGCTGAATCTTGCTCATCTTCTGTTAAGTATTCTAACTCTGCAATTACCTCTGGCTTGTTTTGCGTAAGTATATTAATTTCTGCAAGTAGTTGATTATAACTTCCTACAAATTCAATAATTGCATCTTTAGATGTCTCTACATCATTCTCTACCGATACTTCAACCGGACGATCTGATGTTCCTTGCAAATGCAAAGTAACGTACGGAATTGCATCATCAATTTTATTTTCTGGGCGAGTCATACGAATGCCTTCGTACATAAATTCAGCATCCGCTGCCCTATCCACAGCATTTACTGGCTCATATCCTTGTCCAGGCCTTTCTTTTGTAAGCTGCATATCTGATAAAGAAATCTTCCAAGTCTCGTTCTCATTTCTTACTTCTAATGCAGATAAAAGTGGATAATCAGATAAATTTATTGATATAGATTGCTGTCCATTTATAAGCTGCAAAGGAATCTCAGACTCAGTACCATCAGTATTTTTTGCAAACAAAACAGAAGAAGTTTCTATTGGTTTTACAGCTTCTAAAGGATTTGTCTGACCTGCTGGTGCATTTGGATTAGCTGGATCCTCTGCTGTAGAACCATCTGCAAGTTCAGGATTATTTTCTGGAAGATTTACATCAAAACCATTGTTATTAATAGTAATTCCCTTATAAGAAACTAGGGAATTTGGTAACATCGGTCCACTTGCTTCTCCTGGACCACCAGCACCTGTACCATCGAGTGCATTAGCACCAGCATTCTGAGCATCAGTTAGTGCTGGTTCAGGCTGCTCTTGTGGAATTTGAATAAACTCTGCAGTAAAGGATAAGTCCCCACCACCAGAAGCATATTCTATAAGAGAAACCTGTGCGTTTGACTGAGGCTCTATTGTTCGAGCAGTTCCATCTAACATAGAAACATCTGGTTTACTCTGAGCTTTTTGTATTAGTTGTGTGTTGAGCGCAAACGAATGCGCATCATCTTTAAATACCAAGGCATTATCTTTACCTGTTTTTAAAGACTCAATCAATATATTATTTGAACGCCCATCAGAAGAAAGTAAAGACGCTTTAACTAAATTATTACCACGTCGATTAAGTGAACTAACAAAGTCGTTTATAGTTCCACCTCGCCAATTAAAAGAAACTTCTTTTTCTCCTATGGCAAAGGTATATTTTCCTGAAGGTACTTCATAATCTTTAGCGACACTTTGAGATATAAAACGATCTGCTGCTGCAAGCTGCTTAACATTTACTTTAAACGAGTCTAAAGAGGCTTCTCTTGTAGCCTCTGCAGTTACAACACCTTCGTTTGAGGAAATAGCATTTTTATTTGTAAATGGATTATCAAAAGAGTATAGAGAACGTACAGACTCACGCAGAGAACTCATATACTGATTTACTCTGCGCCAATTCTCTTGTTCGACCTTAT